>NZ_JBFODA010000030.1:0-41249 GCF_040908055.1 Aeromonas sp. R7-4 | reverse complement strand
ATGCTCAAGCACAAGCTGCTGCAAGCCATGAAAGAGTCCGATGACAAGCAGCCCATCAGCGGCATCATTCAGCTCGATGATGTCTACTGGGGTGGAGAGCGCCGTGGTGGCAAACGAGGTCGCGGCGCGGCAGGCAAGACGCCGTTTGTGGCAGCAGTAGCCCTGAACAAGGAAGGGCATCCAATCAAGATGCGGATGACGGTGGTCGATGGTTTCAAAACCAACGTCATTACTGATTGGGCAAAACGGCATCTTGCTAGTGGTAGCGCGGTGATATCCGATGGATTGGCCTGTTTCAAAGCGGTCAAGGAGGCCAATTGTGAGCACCTGGGTGTTGTCACCGGGGGCAACCTTGATTTGCTGGATCATCCGGCATTCAACTGGGTAAACACGATGATAGGGAATGTGAAGAACTCGCTGCGGGGCAGTTGTCATAAGCTCGGAGCGAAGCATTTACCAAGGCATCTTGCTGAATACTGCTTCCGGTTTAATCATCGTTTTGACCTCAAGAGTATGTTTGTTGAATTGGGGCATGCAGTCGTGGCAAGCCCGCCGATGCCATATCGGCTCTTGAAGCTGGCTGAGGGTCATGGGTAATCAGGATATATTTAGATGCTCTTTCACATGCTTGACGCGCAGATGATGTATTGAAAAGCATTGATTGAATATAAAATGCCTGATGTGGCGGCCAAATTGCGAACTCTTCATCACTCATGATCTTAGCCTTTTTATCTCAAGAACTCATATTTGGTGCAATAGTAAAAGATCTCCTAGCCAATCAAGGCTAGGGAAGGTGCGAATAAGTGCCCTATGTGCCAAAACTAAAAAGTTTAGCCATTTAATATCAATAATTTAGAATGGTGTGTTTTTGTGCCAAGTGACTTGTTAGCACCTTCCCTAGGAGATTACATCATACTATCAGTGGCACAATCTCAGCCAGTCGCTTCTTGGCCTTCATGCACTGGAACAATTTCCGACAGGTTCTTAACTCTTCAGGGTGCCGCTTCGGATAGCTCATGATGGCAGGGATTAGCTCCGGGATTATGCGCACAATTAGTCGCCCCAACTTCACCTTCTCCTTGCGAGTTGCCAGCCGCCGTTTGAGTTTGTATGCGTAGAATCGCTCTCCAATAAGGACTTCATCCAACTCAGCACCGAATATAGATCTCAATGCACGATTAATCCTCTCCTCAAATGAATTCAGATCGAATTTCTCACGATGATCACGACTTACGATTTCATTGACCTGATATGCGTCGATTGGGTTGATGAACAAGCTTGATATATTAATCATATTTGTCTCCTTCAAGATACGAGTAGTGGTTTCCCCATACCTGTTCAACAACATCTTCATTCACCCATCAACGCAGTTCTCATGTTGTCATCAACAGCTATAATCTACGGCTGCCGCTCAATAAAGTAAATAGGTTCTCTGGAATTTTAATTTTCACTCATTTATTCGCGCGCGAGATTAACCTCATGTTAAATATATAGCGTTGATATTTAAATACATACCAGACACCGAATTACCTATCAATTGAAATATATATAAATCCTTTGATATCCAATAGCCACTTCGGTTATTTAAATTCAAAGGAGAGATATCCATGTCTGAACTTTCATTATTCGATGCCATTGGCGAAGGCAAGAACGCGACTCAGGATTATCTGGATACCCTGTCGCGGGCACTGCTGCGCCATCATCAACTGGTCAACGCCATCCGCATCCACGGTCGGTATGTACCGGAATCCTTGCCAATGCCCGGTCTGCCGGTATTGGTCGCCATCTTCAGTCACACCAATACCTACACCTTGCACCAACTGCCCTCTACTCAGATAGGGCAGTTGGTGCTGTCGATTGCTCGCTTCTCCGGTCAGGCCACCCATGATCTGGACAACGGTATCTTTGAAGAGGTGTGGGACATAGGTGACAGCAGCTTCACCACGGACAGCGCCGAGCAGGCCGTCTACTGGCTGCCGTTACCGGAGCGCTGGATCGCTCTGGAGGGCACACAAGTGGCGCTGCACGATAAAGACCATCCGGTGTTCAAGTTGCTCAACGTCACCGCCCGGAACGCGGGTCCGGTCCTGGATATCTGCGATGGCGTGGTCAGTCTGGCACTGGAGTCAGAGTGGGATGGGGAGTGGGCCGCATGACCGAGATCAACCGCTCCTCTCTCCTTGCCAAGCTCAAACACATCAAGGGCATGAAGCTGCTGGTTGAGCAGGCCGTCTTGCTCTACCTGTTGATGGCCGACGAGCAGACGCCTGTGTGGGTCAAGACCATCGTGGTCAGCGCACTCGCCTATTTGCTCTGTCCGGTCGATGCCGTACCGGACTTTATCCCCGGCGTCGGTCTCACCGATGACCTGGGGGTCATCAGCGGTGCCATTGCCTCGTTAGGCAGTCATATCCATCAAGGTCATCGCTGCAAAGCGGCTGACTTCTTCAAGTAATCCCAACAGAAGGAATTTCATCATGGCTAAAGCCACACAACCGGCAGCGTCGACTGCTCCGGTCTGGACTGTTATTAAATCCGCTAAGGCTCCGAAGATCAGCGCACGGGCCAGTGGTTTGCTGCACTACGAGGTGGGCAAGAACGATGAGGGTCGCTACGCCCTTCGCATTACCGCCAACGACACAGGCGGCCTGTTCAGCAAGCACTGGTTATCGCTCGATGACATCCTAGCACTGCTGGACATCCTCAAGGATGCACCATTCAAATCGGTGGCGCTCAGGGCGCTGTTTGTTCGAGGCAGTGCCAATAACCACGGTTTCCTCGCCGCCATCCTGCGGGCTGAAAAGTTGCTGGTCGCCGCCGAGCCCAACTCGCCGTTCCACCGGGTCGGCCTATCCCTCAGCGACTGGTCTACTCAGCTGGATGAACCGGCCAATATGGATAAACAGGCTCGTAAGGGAAAAGCCAAGGGGCAGAAGGGCCAAGATGACACGACCGATGAGATAACCATCGAGAAATGCAATGAGCCCCCGTTTTTGGAAACAGCCAACGACCAGGCCGGTTTGTCAGACAAGATGGATCAGGCCGGGGCCGAAACGGGATCCGAGACCGGCGACGAGGTAGCCGGGCAGGAGGCCCAGCAATGAGCAACCGTGACATAGTACTGAACTGGCAGGGACTCCCTCTGCCGGTTTCACCCCGGTTCGCCGTATGTCTAACCGACCTGCTGAACACGCACCATCCCACATGGCCCCAAGCCCGTGCTGTCACGATGAACTTTCGTGATCCGGGTTATGGCCCGGAAACCGGCGGCTTTCATCCGGTGGAAATCCGTCTGCAACGCCAAGGAAATCTATGGTCCTTGGTCTATATCACGGATTTTTCCTATGTCGGCATGGGCGATTATGCCGAATTGGCCAAGGAGGTCGATTTTGACTTCTCAAGCCAGGAAGGGCTCGTTGCCTATGCGCATGTGGTGCCGTTGTCTGAGCTGGGTGAGTTCTATGAATTATGGGAGGGCAATTTCCTTACCTACCTGTCGCTGGGTGTCTATGCGATCACGGTAGCCACTGGATAATTCCCCCCCCCCCTTACTTGCGCAAATTTCACGGGGTTACGGGGTTGGCGTCGATTTACCCAGTCTCTCCAAGGGAAAAACGCGCCCCGTTTCCTCCCGTTCGTGCGAGGCGGGCACGGGGCTCGCCGTAAATGCGCGGGGCAACCCGACCTATTCATTAACTCACCCATTACTACCGCAAATTTCGCGGGGTTACGGGGTTGAGATGGAAAAGCCCAATCACTCAAAGGGAAAAACCAGCCCCGTTTTCCCCCGTTCGTGCGGGGCGGACACGGGGCACGGTGGGATTTTTACGGGATCGGACCGGGTAGCGACCGGGGCGGCCATCTGCTCACTCACCTTTCCCGCGTTGTCATCGTGCCGGGCCAGCCAGGCCAAGGCGCGATGAGCAACGACCACTTCAACCGCCAAGCCAGAGACGGGGATTACACCTCCTTTCCACCGTGAAGGGGGCCTATGCCGTGTCTAACCAGCTCACATCTTGAGGAGCGAACCATGAACGAAACACCCACCCGATTTAAATTCACCAATCGACGGATTGCCGATCTGCCCCCTAACCCCGATGACGCTCGCAGTACCGAAGCGGAGTATTCAGATACCGATGTGACCGGTCTGCGCTGTCTGGTGGGCAAAGGGGAGGGGCGTCGCAAGTTCCTGCTGCGCTATCAAATACATGGGCGCAAACGGGCGATTGCCCTCGGGCACTATCCCACATTGGATGTCAGCGCGGCTCGCAAGCTCGCGCTCGACTACAAACGCAAGATCGCCGAAGGCGTTGACCCGCAACAGGCCAAGGAGGACAAGCGCAACCAGAAGACCCTGAGCAATTTGTTTCAGGAAGACTATCTGCCCTATCTGCAATCTCGAAATCGCAGTTGGAAGACGGATGAACATCGCTTCCGTAATCACCTACGGCCCATCTTCGGCAATCTGATCCCGGAAGAGATCACCGTCACCCGCATCCAGAACATGCAACAGATGTTACTCAAGCGCCTCACCCCGGCCACCTGCAATCGCGTATTAGCATTGCTCAAGGCCATCATGACCTGGGCTGCCCGTGCCGGGCTGATTAAAGAGAATCCCGCAGCCTTGGTGTCATTGCTGCGAGAAAACAATCGACGCGAACGCTACTTCACCCCCGATGAAATCCGTCGTCTGTTCCGGGCCGCTGATCAGCATGAGAGTTTCTATACCGGTCAGTACGTCAAGATGTTGCTGCTCACCGGCTTGCGCCGGGCCGAGCTGGCAAGGGCCAAATGGCAGCACTACAACAAGGAGGACAAGACCCTATACATTCCCCACACCAAGAACGGCCATAGCCGTGTGTTGCACCTGAACCATATGGCGGTGGAGCTGTTGAACTACTTACCGGTGACAGAGGGAAATCCCTACCTGTTTCCCGGCAAGCGGCAAGGCCAGCCATTGCAAAATCCCACCAAGGGTTTTCAGCGGATGCTGGCGCGAGCCGGTATAGATAAGGAGGGGGTTTGCTTGCACACCTGTCGTCATTCGGTCGCAGCACTGATTGTCTCCAACGGCGGCACCCTGTTTGATGTGCAATCCCAGCTCGGACACCGGAGCAGTCAAACATCACTGCGTTATGCTCACCTGCATAACACCCGGATGCAGCAGACCAGCCAGAAAATAGCCAACTGCATCCATGATGCCCTGACCAGTTCAGTACCATCCAAGCCGCTGCCACTTCCCGAAGAGGGCGAGTGGGTTCAGGCCAGCTAGGTATGTCGGTATCTCACGGCAGTGTGAGATACCGACATCACCGTTTAGCCGCCCAAGGAGCAGTGTTAGCACCGCCTCCTCACCAACAGCGACAACCTGCTCTGACTGGCCTTCCTGGGCCGCTCAACCGCTTCTCGCCGGTTGATAACAAAACCCCTCCCTTGATGACAAAAACCCATCGCCGATGATGGGTTTTGCGAAAAACTGCCTGCCATCCCATTCGTCACGCCGTGTCGCGGCCTGTTTGGATAATCCGCGACACCGTTATTCCCCTTGCTAGATGGTATGCACGAACACGACAAGATTGCTCAGCGCCTCGGTATGCTCCTCACCCGCCTGTACAGCGGTGAGAAGCTGCACCTGAGTGATCTGGCCACCGAGTACAACTTCACCGTGCGCACCCTGCAGCGGGATTTCAATCAGCGCCTCAGTTATTTACCGATAGAGCACCGCAGCCAGCAATACTGGCTGGATCCTGGGTTCCTCAATCACAAGAGCGACAAAAAACTGCGAAAACTGGCCGAGCAGTTGGGTATCACCGACCTGTTCCCCCGCGCCAGTGAACATCGTCTGGGTCAGCTGCTGGACAGAGACACCCCAAGCCTCTTCGCCATCAAGGGGTTCGATGGTCAATCAGCTGACTCACTAATCCACCAGATACCGGTATTGGAACAGGCACTGACCCAGCATCTGCAATGCTGGCTCATCACCAAAGACCAGCGCAAGCAACTGTTTAGCCCCTATCAGCTCGTCAACTACAAGGGCACCTGGCACTTGGTCGGCGTCAGCGAGGGGTGTTTGCAAGCCTATCCGTTGAGCTCCATCACGCTGGTTGAGCTATCGCAACAGACTTTTACCCGTGATGCGCTTATTCAACGACAAATCGATACCGACCCGACGCTCTGGCGCTCCGGCATGATCGAGGTGCTACTCAAAGCAAATGCCGCCATCGCCATCAACTTTCAGCATCGCCCGTTGCTGCCCGAGCAGGAGATTGTCAAAACCCTGGATGACGGTGCGCTGTTATTGAGCAGTCGCGTGCTCGATGCCAATCAAATTCTGCCTGTCATCAAATCCTGGATGCCGGAACTCACCGTGATCTCGCCCGGCTTTATCCATGAGCAGATCGTCCGTGATTTACGCCATTTATTGACCCTGATGAGTCAGGCTCCACCCTGATTCATTTGTGACAAAGATCCCAGTTTATACATCTGGCGACAGCCCCTGACATGCCGCGACACCACCTGTCGCCGCTGTTTTGCATTGTCGTCAACCATCAAGCAGTAGCAATCCAAGGAGTGATGCATGAGTAAAATGATCCAGATGAAAGAGTCCACCGCAAAGCGCGAAGTGAAGCAGGAATACGGCCTGACCGAAACGGATGGCCAGGCTTTCTGGGATCGGGTGAACCGGGTGATCGGTGAATCCCGAGAGGAAGTCGATAATGAAGACCGCGTTCCTGCCGGATATGAAGTGTATCGATAACGTCAACACGTACATGTTAGTTGGTCATTAGTTGACTCCTGTGAGCGATATCTGCCACGAAACGCTCGTAACGACAAAGCGGCCAGTTCTACTGGCCTCTTTTTTTGGACCGTTCGACAGCATCGGCTGAGATCACATCAGTGAACAATACCGGGGTAATCTCCGCATGGCGAGGCACCTGTATCGCGGTTTAGCGACCCAATGAGCCGTTTTGGCTGCGCCGCCCTCCAAACCTCCGCAACAAGATCATCCTGGCCTTCTCGGCCTGCTAAAACGTTCCTCCCCTTGCTGCCTGC
The DNA here is from genome assembly GCF_040908055.1 of Aeromonas sp. R7-4. NCBI lineage: Bacteria > Pseudomonadati > Pseudomonadota > Gammaproteobacteria > Aeromonadales > Aeromonadaceae > Aeromonas > Aeromonas sp. R7-4. The sequence goes on along the minus strand of NZ_JBFODA010000030.1, from coordinate 34,196 downwards.
TTTTGCCACCGGATCCCATAAAAGCAAAGGGGCCAGTTCGCACTGGCCCCTCTTACTCTTAAAACTGCTCGATGTGTGTCGTCTCCTCCGGTGTTTCCGATGTGGGGGGGGCGCTGATGCTACCCGCCTTGCTGTTTGACAGTCGGCTAAAAATTCGCTTTGATGGTTCGCGTTTTGGCTTCGAGCCCTTCAGGCTTTCACTCTCTCCGGCATGGCTACTGGCAATCTCACCAGCACCGCCAAACAATCTATTCAAATAGAACGAGTAAAAGCCACTCTCCACACCCGCTACCTTGATATTTTTTACATAGCGGTCTTGTGCCTGCCTCTCAAGATACTGGTTATCGAACAACCATGCTTTAACAGCTTTACCCATGCTAGGAACCAGTTTTTCGAACTGCTCCTTGAAGATGTAACACCGTTCGCCTTCTATGAAGCCCAAGAGCTCCCTCGTTATAACAGATGGCCTTCCAGGATTAAGTTTCTGTCGTTGGAGCGCTACCGTATTCTTGAACTGGAAAGCGGCGCGGGCGACGTCATCCAGTTGATCCTCCAAGGAAGCAACCCAGCGATTAGCGCACTCAAGCACGGCGGTCTCCACCTCCTCCTCGGTATAGGGCAACACCCCCAGCTCGATGCCATACAAGCCGGTAGCCAGCGTTATAGCGAAGAAATCCAGGCCACGGCGAACCAGAGGTGAATCCATCGCGCCATTGACCATCTGCATCAGGCGCTCGGCACACTCATTGACACGGCTGCGAACTAACTCTTGCAAAGCCTCATAAGAAGTGGCCTCCGGCAAGTTCAATAGCCCTTGTGCCAAAGCCGGAAGGGCTGTGCCGTAGTATTGACCACAGGCCGCTTTGAGTTGGTCAATCCGGGCTTTGGCTTGGGCCAGGGTTTCGTCGGGCAATTTCGCATCATCGGGGTGAACCTCGATGTTGAGCATCCGCACATAGACACCGGAATTGGCACTGCCACCCGTTTTCCTCAGATAGTCATCTGTGCTGAGTTCACCAGTGGATATAATACAGAGGATGGCTGAGTCTTGATCCTCCTTCTCATCCCCACCCGTTTCACACCTTCCTTTGGTTTTCCCATTGGATAGGGCATAGATGGTTCCGTCGAAATTTTTGCTGTTGTGTGACCCAAGCTCATCCAGTACTAACCCCATACCGTGGTGACTTTTTGCCACAGCAAACAGCCAATTCGTCGTGCCATGCCACTTCCTGATAGCAGACCCACCATCTTTGCTTGGGTCAGTAGCTCGTCCTACGACACTCTGTGCCATCTGCGCCCGAGTCGTCTTGCCGCCTGAGCTGAGCCCATGCAAGTGAACAATAACCGTCCCCTCCTTCAGGAGGTTCAACAATACATTCCCAAGCATCGCCAAAATCGGAAAAATCATGTTAGGGAGCTGCCGGACAGGCCCAGCCACATGCTCTTGCCATTCCAGCAAGGTGCCTTGTGCTCTCAGTTGCGGCAATACTTTACGGATTTGATAGCTGAGCTTGGTTTCCGAGGTTCCAATGTTTCGCTGTAGCACTGTCTCATGCGTTACATAGATCAACTTTCCAGAGATAAATCCAGCCTGCTCAACGCGATAAATTGGCTCAATTGAGTTGCACCTTGAGCAGTGGTTCATAAACCGATAAAGCTGCCGATCGTCATGACCATAATACCCAACACGTAGCTCACCCAACTGGACCTTGACCCTTTTCAAGTCATGTAGGACATCATCAAGCAGGACTGTAAAGACGTGTGGCTTATCATCATAGCCAATGCAGACCAGCACCAACCCTTTGAACTGATTGTTATTATCAAGTACGCAATTGAGCGGAAGGACTAACGTATCGAACAGATCAATGGGCTTCATTCCTTCAAGGTACACCACTTTCAGGTCAGGGCTAACAACGTAGTGCTCGGGCAACAGACTGGATTTCATCCATGTTTGGAGTTCACCAATGGTATACGACAGATGAGTACCATCCGACCTGACGGGACGCTCCGAAGAGCCCTTCTCCTGATTAAGGGCTAGCCCCTCTTCGGATGCCAGATAGGTCGCTTCCTGAGACCACTGATGGATTCGCGCCAGTTCTTGCAGCGCTAAGTTTTGATGGCTGCAATAGGGTTCGCTGGATACTAATAAAGCTGGCTCTGATGGCTGAACTACCGGAGCGATAGCAGAGACAGGAACCGATTCTGGCGCGGGTGCCTCCTGATCCGAGTCAGGTACCGAGTCTGTCGGCGGCACAACCTGATTAGCAATATGGAGGGAACCTAGTGAGCCCCTTCTTTGATGCGTCCTATCAGTAATGAAACGATTCAGTTTACCGTTATTATCTTTTTTTTTGGAACGATGCATAATCATTAATGGGGGAGTCTCTCTCCCCCATCTCCTAAAGTTGGTTAGCAGGTGAGATTGGGGAGGTCCCATAAGGTGTGTAATTCGTTTACGGCCTTGACCAGCGTCTTATCATGATAACGTGCGTACCTTTCAGTCATCCGAGGAGAGCTGTGGCCTAGGACTTTCTGCAATACATCGAGCGAACAGCCCTTGTTCAGCAGTGAAGTAGCGACGGTATGACGGGCATCGTGGATGCGTACCTCTGATAGCCCACAATCATTGCAGACTCGGTACCAATACCGACGTGGTTCTGAAATTTGAGAGACACCGTCCTGGCCTCGAAACAGCAGACCAGTCGTGCCATGGCGCTGGAGTTGAAGTCGAATTAACTCCAGCGCGAATTGATTAAGCGGTATTAGCCTTTCCCGACCAGACTTACTGGTAGGTAGGTACGCTATTTGTCGATTGAGATCGCAATCCTGCAGCTTTAGAGCTCTAGCTTCTCCCATCCGGGAGCCCGTTGCGAACAGGAAGAGCAACAGACGAGCCTTTTCTTCGTCAATGTCTTCCATCAAGCGAGCGACCAGCTTATTGACTGCCTCATCGGGTAAGCCCTTGGGAGGCAGGACAGGTTCGTATTTAGCGCGTATGCCTGCTGCAGGCGATGATTTGAGAATGCCGCGCTCCACTGCGAAGGTCGCTATGGCCTTGATCTGAGCGACGTAGCGATTCACCGTAGCAACAGATTTGGTTTTAGCTTGCTCCGCTTGAAAGCGCTCGATGTCATCACGGGTGACGCGGTTCAGTGGCTTGTGCCCTAAAGCTTCCACGATAGGTTTCACACGGGACTTAATAGTCCTGATAGAAAGATGAGTTTCCTGCACTGCGGGTAGGTAATCATCATAAATGAAGCGTTCTACCGATAAACTAGCGCGATAGGTTTGATTGAATCCATCAGGATCTGTAATGAGCTCCGCCATCAGTTTACGTGCTCTATCGCGTATCACTTTGAGGCTAGCCTCATTAGTATTCGCGATAATAAACCGATGACGCTTATTGTTTCTCTGCACATTGAAGTAGCCGCCCCTGGTACCAGATGGACATGTGATCCATGAGAGCCAAGGGACGTACTCGTCTTTCACCTCTTTTTGTTTGGAGCCGTGTTTTCCACGTGACTCCGGCCTACTTTTAGCAGTTGGCGTTGACACTTCGCTGCTCACAACTACCTCTCTAACCATAACCGTCGGGATTGACGGTTATGGGAGGCATTTTGCATTTTCATAGCCAAAGAACAACTGTACAAAAAGCAGTCACCGCATTGATATTTAATGCCTTTTTTATGTTTGAAGACTCTGGATGCCGCCTAGAGAGGACGATTCAGAGGCAAATATCAGATCCCGCTCTGGAGACCGACTTTCTGAATCTCGTGACAAACACCCCTGATTTGTTGGGGTGATCGTAATTTGCCAATCCGAAAAATCCATTCGATTGAGTCCCTTTTGGGGGTGTAACCAAGATCCATTTTTGTGATGCCCATCACAATAAATTTGAGTTCCCCCGCCGAAACACCATCATTTCTCTTCTTCACAGGGACGCTGAGGAGCTGACGACCGGAGGTACAGAGGCAGCGACACAGCAAACCCTGTCTGGTCAATTTCTGGTAACTTTTCAGCGCACAAAAAACATGCACATTAGTTCATCAGTTTTTTGCCAAAAAATGGGCTCATTTGTTGGGGGCTCGGGGTGGGTGAGAGAGCGAAAAGGTAATTCCATAAAGGGAAAAAACCTCGATAGAAGAACATACCGACAACCGGATCCCGGTGTGGAGTCAGGGACTCCTTGCACACTATCTCGCCACTTGGTTCACCCTATGCAAAAACATGCCAGAAACTGGGGCTTCAAGGTTGACACCCCAGTCCAGAAAGGGTTTAATGCGCGCCGTTGCCCAGATAGCTCAGTCGGTAGAGCAGGGGATTGAAAATCCCCGTGTCGGCGGTTCGATTCCGTCTCTGGGCACCAAGACTCTTCCTCCGTAGTTCAGTCGGTAGAACGGCGGACTGTTAATCCGTATGTCACTGGTTCGAGTCCAGTCGGAGGAGCCAAATTTGAAAGGCCCGCTCAATCGAGCGGGCCTTTCTGCATCTTGTCCTTCCCCGGGCGCGTCATCCTAGTAGCGGTTCTCGTCGCCGTGCCACACATGCCCTGCCGAACAGGCCCGCGCGACCTCGTGACAGGGGTCGTCCGCATGGCGGCGGAAGAAGTGCTGATCCTGTTGCAGCAGGAGCGAACTCATCGAGTGATTCATGCCGGCCAGCGCCTCGCCAGCGGTCAATCCTGCAACCCGGTGATCGGTGGCCAAATGGGCCAGAACTTTTTCACGACTATTCATGATCGCCTCCCTCTGTGGATCCCGTCGTAACTTGACCATAGCAGCAGCGCTCCGAATACCGCAAACCCGCGCCAGCAAAGGGCTTCAGGCCGGTCCTGGTTAGTGCCCGGGGCGACAGACATGCAAAAGCCCGCTCATCAAGAGCGGGCTTTTGCTTCAATCTGCTAGCCGCCGTTGCAGGCCGCCAGCAGCAGGGTGGCCCCGCAGGTGGCGCTGAAAACCAGCAAGCCCGCCTGCAACACCCCCTCCGGATCCGTCTGTTTCCTTTTCTTCCTGAACCTTGTCCATCTAGGCTTCATCGAGCCTGCTCCATCCTTTCCTGCACCCCTGCCCTTCTCGGCAGGCGGCCCATCTTCATCCGGGGAGACACCCGCCGTCAATCGCCCGGGCGCAATAATTCAGCTCCCCGCTCCCGCCATGACCACGGCCCATCATCTTGTTAACCATCAGGAAAACCGGCGTGACCCCTCTGCGCGCCAGGGCTATGATGAAGCCGACGATTTCCACCCCAGGGAGACCCCAGATGAGCAGCCCCTTGCACTACGTGCTGGATGGCATCCATTGCGAGCCACACTTCTTCACCGTGCCCCTCGACCACCAGCGACCGGACGACGAGGAGACCCTCACCCTGTTCGGTCGCACCCTCTGTCGCCAGGACAAGCGAGACGCTGATCTGCCCTGGCTGCTCTATCTGCAGGGGGGCCCGGGCTTCGGCGCCCCGCGCCCGACCGCAAGCGGCGGCTGGATCAAGCGGGCCCTGCAGGAGTTTCGGGTGCTGCTGCTCGATCAGCGCGGCACCGGCCACTCCAGTCCCATCCACGCCGAGGCCCTGGCGGGGATGTCCCCCCGGGAGCAGGCGCACTACCTCGGCCATTTTCGCGCCGACAGCATAGTGCGGGATGCCGAATACGTTCGCGAGGTACTGAGCCCGGGTCGCCCCTGGAGCCTGCTCGGCCAGAGCTTCGGCGGTTTTTGCAGCCTCACCTACCTCTCCCTGTTCCCGGACAGCCTGCACGAGGTCTACCTCACCGGCGGGGTGGCCCCCATTGGTCGCAGCGCGGACGAGGTCTACCGCGCCACCTACCGGCGGGTGGCGGACAAGAACCGCGCCTTCTTCACCCGCTTCCCCCATGCCCAGGCCATCGCCAACCGGCTGGCCAACCACCTGCACCACCACGACGTGCGCCTGCCCAACGGCCAGCGCCTGACGGTGGAGCAGCTACAGCAGCAGGGGCTGGATCTCGGGGCCAGCGGCGCCTTCGAGGAGCTCTACTACCTGCTGGAGGACGCCTTCATCGGCGAGCGGCTCAACCCCGCCTTCCTCTACCAGGTGCAGGCCATGCAGCCGTTCAACACCAACCCGGTGTTTGCCATCCTGCACGAATCCATCTACTGCGAAGGCAGCGCCAGCAACTGGGCGGCAGAGCGGGTCAGGGGCGAACACCCCGAGCTCAACTGGGCACCGGGCAAGGATTTCGCCTTCACCGGCGAGATGATCTTCCCCTGGATGTTCGAGCAGTTCCGCGAACTCATTCCCCTGAAGGAAGCCGCCCATCTGCTGGCCCAGAAGGCGGACTGGGGCCCTCTCTACGACCCGGCGCAGCTGGCCCGCAACCGGGTTCCGGTGGCCTGCGCCGTCTATGCCGAGGACATGTACGTGGAGTTTGACTACAGCCGCGACACCTTGCGGGGGCTTGGCAACAGCCGCGCCTGGATCACCAACGAGCACGAGCACAACGGCCTGCGGGTCGATGGCGAACAGATCCTGGACCGGCTCATCCGCTTGAACCGGGATCGCTGATCCCGCGCGGGCGATGCCCCCGCCACAATAAAGAATATCGAGGGCGGCCCATGAGCCGCCCCGCCCATGGAAGCAACACAAAACAACAAGGATACCCATTGGATCATCCGGAAATCTCGGCCGGCTGGCTGAGTCGCCTCTTCTATCGCTGGACGGGCCCGCTGCTGCGCAAGGGGCTGACCCAGCCCCAGGTCAGTCTCGACGATCTCTATCCCCTGCTGCCGGAAGACAGGCGCGACGGCCGCGCCGACGCCTTCCTCGCGCTCACCGCCCGCCAGCCGGTGCGCCCCTGGCCCCTGACCGCCTTTATCTGGCGCCATTACAAGGGACGGATTGGCCTGCTCACCCTGCTGCAACTGCTCGGCATGCTCGCCACCCTGACCAGCCCCTGGCTGCTCAACCACAGCATGACCCAGCTCGGCACCGATGCCACCACAAGCCACAAGCTGCTGCTGGCCCTGGCCCTGTTCGCCTCCGTGCTCGCCGCCGGCATGCTGGCGGAGCACTCCCTGCAACTGGCCCTCAAGATGCACGTGCCCATCCGCCGTCTGCTGGCCGAATCCCTGCTCGCCAAGGTGATGAAGCAGGGTGGCAAGAGCTTCGACGACAGGGCCGGCGGCCGGGTTCAGAACCTCATCAACCGGGACGTGTGGGACATTACCTGGATTCTTGCGGACCCCGCCATGCCGCTCACCATGCTGCTGCAACTGCTCGGTACCATCGCCCTACTGGTGTGGCAGGTGGGCAGTGCCGGTCTGGTGGGCTTCGCGGTGCTGGCCCTGCTACTGCTCATCTCCACCCGGGTGGTACGGCGCATGAACCAGCAGGAGCAGCAGCTCAAGCGTCAACAGGACGAGCGCAACGGCATCCTGGCGGAATACATCAAGAAGCTGCGGCTGGTGCGCCAGAACGGGCTTGGCCCCTTCTTCACCCGGGCGGCCAACACCAAGCGCCGGCAGGAGCTGGGGGTGCTCGGCCGGGTGCTCAGGCTCGATGCCATCAACAGCTTCCTGATGATGAGCACGCCGCTGCTGGTGACGCTCGCCACCTTCACCACCTACCTGGTGTCGGGCAACACCCTCACCCTGCCCCAGGTGTTCACCACCATAGCCCTGTTCACCGTGCTGCGCATCCCCATGATGCGGCTGCCCTACCTCATCCGCACCCTGATCAACTTCAACACCGGCTTCAACCGGCTGTGCGAGTTCCTCAACAGCCCCGAGCAGCACAGGGATCTCGACGACCCCAGCCTGCCGGCAGGGGCCTTGCAACTGGATGGCGTCACCGCCCTGCACCAGCAGAAGCCGGTGCTGGAGGGGATCAGTCTCGCCATCGCACCGGGGGAGCTGGTGGGGATCACAGGCCCCACCGGGGCGGGCAAGAGCTGCCTGCTGCACCTGGTCGCCGGCTTCGACGACGACTTCGCGGGCAGCATCCGCCGCCACGGTCGGGTCGCCCACCTGGGTCACAAGCCCTGGCTGATGAACGACAGCATCCGCAACAACATCCTGTTCGGCCAGCCCTGGGACGAGGAGTGCTACCACTGGGTGCAGGGCGCCTGCGCCCTCACCGCCGATCTCGAGCTGCTCAGCCACGGGGATCAGACCCTGGTGGGGGAGCTCGGCACCCGCCTCTCCGGCGGTCAGCAACAGCGGGTCGCCCTGGCCCGCGCCCTCTACGCCCGGGCCGATATCCTGCTGCTGGACAACCCCTTGTCTGCGCTCGACCCCGTGGTCGCGGCCCAGGTGCTGGCGCAGGGGCTCGCCTTCAGGCCGGGGCCGACCCGGCTGCTGGTGAGCCATGACCCCGACGTGCTGGCCCGCTGCGATCGGGTGATCCGCATCGAGCAGGGCCGGCTGGTGGAGCTAGACGCCCACCAGCTGGCGGACCTCATCCAGCACCCGCAGCCTGCCCCTCTGCTCGCCCCCCAGGAGGCGGAGCAATTCAGCGAGGAGAAGGTGGTGGAGGGCAAGGTGGACTGGGGACTCTTCGGCTTCATGTGGCAGCGCCTGGCTGCTCCCGGCGCCATCCTGATCGCCCTGCTGCTCACGCTAGGTCAGGAGGGGCTGCGCATCGCCTCGGATCTCTGGCTCGGCGGCAAGGCCGAGGTGAGCGATGTCAGCACCCTGCTCGGCATCTATGTGCTGCTGGGGGCTGGATCGCTGGTCTGCATCATGGTGGTGCGGGTCATCAACTACAAACTCGGCCTCAAGCTGGCCTGGACCCTGTTCGACGGCATGCTGGGGCGCATCAGCCGCGCCCCCATGGCCTTCTTCGACAAGGTGCCCCAGGGGCGCATCCTCAACCGCTTCGATCGGGATCTCGGGGAGGCCCAGGAGATCCTGCTGTCGATGCTGATGGGGCTGTTCGGCATGCTGGTCTCTGTGCTGCTGCAGGTGATGGTGATCGGCATCAACATCCCCCTGCTGCTGCTCATCGCCCCCCTGGTGGGCTGGGCGCTCTACGTGCTGCAGCGCCGCTACCGGGCGGTGCAGCTCAAGCTGCGGCGCCAGTCCTCGGTGCTGCGCTCCCCGCTCTACATCAGCATCAGCGAGACCATCCGCGGCGCTCCCGCCCTGCGTCTGGCCGGGGCCGAGCGCTTCGCACTGGATCAGGTGCTGCATCACTATGACAACAACCTGCGCAGCTGGTACACCACCACCTCCATCAACCGCTGGCTCGGCATGCACCAGACCCTGCTCTCCGCCGCCCTGGTGGGTGCCGTGGCGCTAATGGTGGCCTTTGGCAACAGCCCGCTGCTGGGTGCCGTGGCCATCACCTACGCCTTTACCGCCTCGGCCATGCTCAATTCCCTCATCCGTACCTTCGCCGAGGTGGAGCAGGTGATGAACGCGGTGGAGCGGGTGCGGGAATACAGCGAGATAGAGAGCGAGCGCCAGGAGGGGGAGGCCCTCGCCACCCTCCATCCGGCGGTGCGCTTCGACAACCTGGGGCTGCGCTATCCCGGCGCCAGCCAGTGGGCGCTGCACAGGGTGAGCTTCGAGCTGGCCCCCGGCGAGAAGGTGGGCGTCTGTGGCCGCACCGGGGCGGGCAAGAGCTCGCTGCTGGGGGTGCTGCAGGCCATGTATCCCGCCTCCCAGGGGGAGATCCATTACGGCGATCAGCCGCTCTCCCGGCTTGCGCCTGAGGCGGTGCGCGCACTCTACGACACCGTCTCCCAGATCCCCCTCACCTTCTTCGGCACCCTGAGGGCAAACCTGGCCCCCCTGGCTGCACACGACGACGCCGCGCTGGAACAGGCCCTGGCCCGGGTGGGGCTGGCCGAGCGCTGCGCCGGCCGGCTGGATGAGGATCTCGACAGGCTGCAACTCTCCGCTGGCGAGACCCAGCTGCTGGTGATCGCCCGCATCCTGCTGTCGCACCGACCGCTCATCGTGCTGGACGAGGCCACCTCGGATCTCAGCCACGGCGGCATGCGCAAGATGGCGGAGCTGCTCTATCGCTACCGCCCGGAAGCCAGCTACCTGGTGATCGCCCACCACCTGGAGCCGCTCTTGTCGGTGGACAAGGTGGTGGTGATGGAGGCCGGCACTGTGGTGGAGCAGGGGTCGCCGGTTAGCCTGCTGGCCAACCCGGACTCCCGCTTCCACCGCCTGTTCGCCGGCCAGGTCAACCGTCAGGTGGAGGAGCTGATCAGATAGCGCCGAAACAAAGAGGGCTGCCCAGGGGCAGCCCTCTCGCCATGCCTCGCGCCTCAGCGCTCCATGATCTGGGTGATGTCGTCCTTATTGATCAACATCTCCCGCCCCTCTTCGTCGTAGTAGCGGTACATGCCCGTGTCCTCATCCAGCCTGGGCTTGCTGTCGGTGGTAATCATCTTCCCGTCCCGGGTGCTCATGATGTATTGGGAGCTGCACGCCACCAGCCCCAGGGCACACACCAGGATCATCGTCAGTCGTTTCATCGCCCGCCTCTTCTCCCTCTGGCATCCTCAGGACGAGGATGTTTCTTGAAGCCTAGCTCAGGCGCCTTCCCCCGAATGAGTGCCGCCAGAATATGAGAACAGCGAGGCTGAACAGCGAATTGACAGTGGGATATGCCAGGATGCACCAATGAAAAAGGCCGGACATGGGTCCGGCCTCTGGTTTCCATCGGTGCAAACATCACTCGGCAGGCTTGCGCTCGCCGGTGACCGTGGGGTTGGCAGGGTCGGCACTCCACTCGTACCAGCCGCCGTCGTAGACGCTGATCCGCTTCCAGTCCATCAGCCAGGCGTAGAAGAAGGCCTCGGAGGCGCGCCAGCCGGTGCCGCAGTAGAAGGCGGCCTGCTGGGTCGGCTCGATGTGCCACTCGTCCCACATGGCGAGGATCTCCCGGGCCGGCTTCATGGTGCCGTCCGGGTTGTGGAAGTCGCTCATGCTGTTGGCATCCACGCCCCCACGACCCCACTTGGCCCCGGGGATGTCGCCCTTGGGTTTGATGTAGCTGTAGCCCGAGGTGTTGCCGACGAACTCGTCCCAAGTGCGCACGCTGACCAGGGCGCCGTCGGGCTGCTTGAGCAGCTCTTTCGCCTGACTCAGGGTGGTGTAGTACTCGGGACGGGCCGGAATGGCGACGCCGAACTCCTTGGCCGGTTTGAAGGTGTTGGCCAGGCCGGTCTCGGTGCGCAGGTGCTGCACGAACCAGGCGTCCAGGCCGCCGTCCAGCAGGCGCACGTCCTCGACGCCCGCGTACATCATCAGGTGCGCCGCCCGGGCTGCCGCCATGGTGTTGCGACCGTAGAGGATGACGGTGGTGTCGTGGCGAATGCCGTTCTCCAGCAGCAGGGCCTTGAGCGCCTCGTCAGAGACCTTGTTCCAGAGCGGTTCCGCCTCCAGGCGGTTGGTGTCGATGTAACCGGCCCCCGGGATGTGGCTCAGCAGGTAGGCCTTGGGCGCGCCCCAGTCCACTTCGAAGACCTTCCAGTCCCCCTTGGGGGCGGCGGCGACCGGCTTGCCGGCCTGCAGATCCGCCAGCCAGAGCGGATAGACCAGCTGCTGCCAGCGGGCCAGGTGCTCCCGGGGAGCCTCCTTCCAGCCCTGCAGCTCGAACAGCTGCTTGATGCCCTGCTGGCGCAGCAGGCGGGCCACCTCGGCCACTTCCCGCGGGGCGCCGTAGAGGGCGACCGGCCGATCGGCCTTCAGCCCCTTGCTTGTCAGCGCCTTGGTCCACTCCTCGTCACTGTATTTCCACTCGGCGGAGAGCAGCTCGGCGCCGGCCACGTGGCCCCCCTGCTTCTCCCCTTCCATGGGCCAGCCCTGATAGAAATAGCTGGGGCGGGTATCCAGGATCACCGCCTGCTTCGCCTTGGCATCGGCCAGGGAGAGGGGCGGCAGTTCGGCGGCCAGAGCTGGCCAGGCAGACCAGAGCAGCAAGGCCGCCAGCGCGGCCCGCCACACAGCTGTCATTCGTTTCATGATGTCGTCTCGATGCTAGTGAACAAAGGTTAAAAGATGGAGCGGCCAAGGCGCTCGGCCAGCAATTCCAGCGCCGCCGTCCCCGCCAGGGAGTTGCCCGCCTTGTTGAGCTCGGGCGACCAGACGCAGACCACCAGCTCCCCCGGGATCAGCGCCATGATGCCGCCCCCCACCCCGGACTTGCCCGGCATGCCGACCCGGTAGGCGAAGTCGCCCGCCTCGTCGTAGAGGCCACAGGTGGCGAGCAGGGCGTTGACCTGCTTGGTGGTGCGGGCCGGCAGCAGGGGCGTCGTCTCGCCAAGGGGCACGCCGCGGTTGGCCAGATAGATGAAGGTCCTGGCCAGATCGACGCAACTCATGCGGATGGCGCAGGCATTGAAATAGCTCTGCAGCACCTTGTCCACCTCGTTCTCGAAGTTGCCGTAGGCCTTCATCAGATAGGCGATGGCCGCGTTGCGGGCGGCGTGCTGGTATTCGGAGCGGGCCACCACCTGATCCGCCATGATGGCCGGGTTGCCCGAGAGGCGGCGGGCCAGCTCCAGGGTGCGCTGGCGCGGGGCGGTGAGCCGGGTCTCCAGCAGATCGCTCACCACCAGGGCGCCGGCGTTGATGAAGGGGTTGCGGGGAATGCCGTGCTCGAACTCCAGCTGCACCAGGGAGTTGAACGGCTGCCCCGAGGGCTCCTTGCCGACCCTGGCCCAGATCTCCTCCTCCTGATAGAGGGTGAGGGCCAGGGTCAGGCTCAGGGCCTTGGAGATGCTCTGGATGGAGAAGGGCTCGAAGGCATCACCGGCGGTGAACAGCTCCCCCTCCACGGTACAGACCGCGATCCCCAGCCGGTTCGCCGGCACCTGGGCCAGCGCGGGAATGTAATCGGCCACCTTGCCCTGCCCGAGCAGCGGTCGCACCTCTTCCAGGATGCTGGCCAGTAATTCGGATGACAACACCATCGGCAATTCCATGACGTGAGACGAGGCGGGACCAGCCCACCGACAAAAATCCCGCCGGCGGCGGGATTTTCTATGTGCCCGTGACAGGCAGTCCGATATCAGGCCGGCTCGCCATACCAGAGGTCGAACAGCTCGGTGACCACCACGGCTTCCAGCCCCTTGGCTTGCAGCCAGGACTGGATGGCGGCGCGATCCTCGTCGGTGCACTTGCCGAGTTGCTGGGTGCAGATCATGCCTTCCCAGGCCAGGTGACCCGAGCCGGCGAAGGCCAGCTTGCGAGGCTCCACCACCTCGTCGATCAGCGCATCGACCACGGCATCAATGGTCTCTTCGGCGGTGCCGACCGGGAAGTTGAAACTGATGTCGAACCCCATTTCCTGGAATTCGTCGACGCGCAGTTTCTTACGCAGGCGGCGGCTACGGTTGGCCATGATAGCTCCTTAGTTGATACGTTGACTCAGTTGACTCGTTTGAAAATCAGATCCCAGACCCCATGGCCCAGACGATGGCCACGTTGCTCGAATTTGGTCAGCGGGCGCCAGTCGGGACGGGGCACCCAGTTGCCGCTGGCGGAGGTGTTCTCGTACCCCTCGGCGGCGCTCATCACCTCCAGCATGTGCTCGGCGTAGTTTTCCCAGTCGGTGGCCATGTGGAAGACGCCACCGATGGCGAGCTTCTGGCGAATGGCCTGGGCAAAGGCCGGCTGCACGATGCGGCGCTTGTGGTGACGGCTCTTGTGCCAGGGGTCGGGGAAGAAGAGCTGCAGGCAGGAGAGGGAACCGTTCGGGATCATGTGCTCCAGCACCTCCACCGCATCGTGGCAGAGGACGCGCAGGTTGGTGACCCCCGCCTCCTGGGCGGTGCCGAGGCAGGCGCCCACGCCCGGGGAGTGCACCTCGATGCCGATGAAGTTCTTCTCGGGGGCATGCTTGGCCATCTCCACCAGGGAGGCGCCCATGCCGAAGCCGATCTCCAGCACCACGGGGGCCTCGCGGCCAAACAGCGCGACCAGGTCGAGCTGCTTTTGCTCAAAATCGATGCCCATGACCGGCCAGAGCTCTTCCAGGGCCTTCTCCTGCCCCTTGGTCAGGCGGCCTTCGCGACGGACGAAGCTGCGGATCTTGCGCATGAACTTGCCGTCTTCGTTAAACACATCTTGGGTCACAGACATAGTAAATTGCTCGTTATTTCATCGCTCTGGAGCAGAGGCGACATAAATGGATCGCTCGTTATTGCATCAATCGGCAAAAACAGGGGAGCGAATTATCCCAAGATAGCCACGGGGTGCAAGTGTTTCGCGCAACAAATCCCCTCGAACTGCCCACTTCCGCCGGCAAGGTTGACAAATGCCGCCCCCTTCACAGAATCTGCCGGGCGTCAGGCGCATCCTGACGCGGAAAAATAAACCATACACAACAAAGGATTGCAGTATGAAGAAAACCCTGTTGGCCCTCGCCATCCCGACCCTGCTGGCCGGGTGCAACCCCTCTGAAAACGACTCCCAGCCCCCCGCCCCCGGGACCCAGGCCCATGAATATCTGGTGCAGCTGAGCTCGAGCACCGAAGGCATAGGCGCCAGACCCACGGGCACCGAGGCCGAGACCCGGGCCGCCGCCTGGATCCAGGACCATCTGACCGGCTGGGGTTACGAGGTGCAGAACCAGCCTTTCACCTACACCCGAAGCGGCACCGAGAAGCACTCCCAAAACCTGGTCGCCGAGCTCAAGGGCCAGAGTGACAAGGTGATCCTCATCGGTGCCCACTACGACAGCACCGGCGAGAAGAAGGGCTCGGAAGGTGCCACCGACAACGGCGCCGGCGTCGCGGCCCTCTTGGCGGTCGCCGAGGCGCTCAAGGATCAGACTCTGCCCTACACGGTGCGCTTCGCCTTCTTCGGGGCCGAGGAGAACGGCCTCAACGGCTCCAGGGCCTATGCCGCCAGCCTCGATGGCGCCGCCGTCGCCAAGCTGCTGGCCATGGTGAACTACGACACCATCGCCGGTGGCGACATCGTCTACGTCCACTCCGCCCACTCCGACGTGGCCGAGTACAACTGTGCCGACCCGAGCCGCTACAGCTTCGATCCCAAGGTGCGCGACCGCCTGCTGGCCATCTCCAGGCAGACGTCGACCCCCTTCGCCATCCACCCCAGCTACGACGGCTACCCGGAGGGGGAGACCGGCAGCTGGTCCGATCACGCGCCCTTTGCCTGCCTCGGGGTGCCCATCGCCTATGTGGAGGCCACCAACTTCACCATCAACGGGGAGGACGGCTATGACGGCTACTCCCAGAGCACCAACCCGGCCCTGTGGGACTGCTACGACGATGCCACCAAGAGCGCCTGCGATCGGGACAGCGAGACCCAGTGGGGCAAGATCTGGCATACCGAGCACGACCGCCTCGACAGGATGGCGGAGCTCTTCCCGGGCCGCATAGAGCAGCAGCTCGGGGCCAACACCGATCTGATGATCCGTTTCCTGAAAGAACCAGGGCTCTGATCCCAGGGCGCTCCGGCAGGGCTTTTTGCGCCCCCGGCCTGTGTTGAAGCGATAAAATTCGGGCAGGTGTCAAACCTGCCCTTTTTTATGGATTTTTGTGACAGCCATTGCCTCATTTCTGAAATCTGATACAAACGGATAACCTGGCGGTTGAATGGAGCGACCGCCACCTAGTCAGAGAGAACCCTATGCAGCCGTTTTTTGCCCAGCGCTTCGAGAAGGTCGAGCCTTCCTTTATCCGTGAAATCCTCAAAGTCGCCGCCAATCCGGAGATCATCTCCTTCGCCGGCGGCCTGCCCAACCCCCATCTGTTCCCGGTCAAGGCCATCGAGCAAGCGTGCCAGGACGTGCTGCGCGAGCAGGGAGCCGCCGCGCTGCAATACGCCACCACCGAGGGCTTCGCCCCGCTGCGCCAGTTCATCGCCGACCGCTACCTGAGTCGCCACGGCATGGCCGTCAATCCTGACAACATCCTGATCACCAGCGGCTCCCAGCAGGCGCTGGATCTGCTGGGCAAGGTGCTGATCGACGAGGGGCAGGATCTCATCATCGAGGAGCCGGGCTACCTGGGCGCCATCCAGGCGTTCTCCGTCTACCAGCCGACCTTCAAGCCCATCACCCTGGGAGAGGAGGGACTGGATCTGGCCGCGCTGGATGCGCTGCTGGAGCAGGGGTCCAATGCCAAGCTGCTGTACGGGGTTCCGAACTTCCAGAACCCGAGCGGCGTCTCCTACAGCCGTGCCAACCGCGAGGCGCTGGCACAGCGCCTGGTGCGCCACGAGCTGCTGATGGTGGAAGACGACCCCTATGGCGAGCTGCGCTTCGAAGGGGAGCACCTGCCCCCCGTCGCCAAGCTGGCCCCCCACAATACAGTGCTGCTCGGCTCCTTCTCCAAGACGGTGGTGCCCGCGTTCCGCCTGGGCTGGATGCTGGTGCCGGACTGGCTGCGCAAGAAGGTCACCATTGCCAAGCAGGCCACCGACCTGCACAGCAACGCCTTCAGCCAGCAGGTGCTGCACCGCTTCCTGACCGACAACTCGCTGGATGCCCATCTGGAGAAGATCAAGGAGGTCTACGGCCGCCAGCGTGCCGCCATGGAGGCCGCCCTGGCCCGTCACTGCCCGCCCGGCGTCAGCTACACCCGCCCCGAGGGGGGCATGTTCCTCTGGCTGACCCTGCCATCCAGCGTCAGCGCCATGGCCCTGTTCGACGAGGCGATCAAGGAGAAGGTGGCCTTCGTGCCCGGCGCCCCCTTCTACGTGCGCCCCGAGATCCAGAACACCCTGCGTCTGAGCTTCTCCTGCGTGGACGAAGCGACCACGGAAGAGGGCATCCAGCGGCTGTGCCGCGCCCTGGCCCGCATGCTCTGAGCCGACCGGCCATAAAAAAACCAGCGACCCGGTCGCTGGTTTTTTTTCGTCCCCCGTTCGGCCTCAGGACCCGCCCTTCGCCAGCAGGCCGGCAAAGTGCTTCATGGGCATGGGCCTGCCGAAGAGATAGCCCTGCAGGAAGGTCACCTGGCGCGCCCGCAGGTAGTCGGCCTGCACCTGGTTCTCCACCCCTTCCGCCACCAGTTGCAGCCCGAGCCGGGTCGCGAGATCGATGACGTTCTCGACGATGTGGCTGGAGAGGGCGTCCGACCCTATCATGCCGACGAAGCTCTGATCGATCTTGAGGAAGTCGACCTGGAAGGTCTGCAGATAGGTGAGGCTGGAGTGGCCTGTGCCAAAGTCGTCGATGGCGATGAAGACGCCGAGGGCGTGCAGTTCGGCAAACAGCTGGTCCGTGGTCTCGTCCGCGACGATGAGCTCCCGCTCGGTCAGCTCCAGCACCAGCTTGATCGGGTTGGCCCTGAAGGCGTTGATGAAGTCCCGGCAATCCTCCACCAGGCTCAGATCCTTGCAGTGGCTCGCGCTGATGTTGAACCCGAAGTGAAACCCCCTTGGCAGCGTCTCCACCAGGGGCGCAAAGGCCTCGCGCACCTGCATCATCAGGGAGCGGGTCATGGGCACGATGAGGCCGCACTCCTCCGCCATGGGGATGAAGCGATCCGGCGAGATCATGCCCTGACGGGGATGCTGCCAGCGCATCAGCACCTCGCAGCCGCTCCAGTGGGCATCGTCCCCGGTCACCACGGGTTGCAGGTAGGGGATGAACTCCTGCTGATCCAGCGCCCGCTTCAGCTCCTGAACCGGCGAGGTCGGGCGCCCCGTCAGCCAGAAGACCCCCACCCCGAGCAGCAGCCCCAGCAGGGGATAGAAGATGACGCCGACCTTGGAGTAGTCCCAGATGTGGGCGCCGTACTCGTTGAGCGACACCCTGGTCACCACCTTGAACGGATATCTGGTCGAGGCCTGCTCGAGGTAACCCTGGCTCTCCTCGGGAATGAGCCGGTCGGTGAGCCGGCTGTCCCGCAGCAGCATCTGCTGACCCACCACCAGCCCGAGGGGCGAGTTGCGGCTCAGCATGTCCAGTATGTTGAGCAGGTAGTAGCCGTCGACCCCCACCAGCACGCTGAACTCCCCCGCCGCCTCCCGGTAGACGATGAGAGGGCGATTGGGCGTGACCGGGTTGCCCTTCATCAGATCGAGCCTGCCGCCCACATAGTCGTCCCGCGAGAACTTGCCGCTGACCGGGCCATAGAGGGAGGAGCAGTAGATGGTATCGCCCCTGGCCAGGTTGACGCTTCGCACGTCCGGCACCGTGGCCACCTGATCCCGCAGCCCCTGCACCACCTCGAGACAGGGCTTGTCCAGGCTGCCGGCAAGGGCCGACGCCGCCTGCCCGGCGTTGTCCAGGGTGCGGTCGAACATGACTCTGGCATGCTCCAGCCGCTCCACCGCATCCTGTCTCACGCCGTTGGCGGTCTGCCAGGTGACGATGGCCAGCCCCAGCACCATGGGCAGCAGGCCGGCCAGCAAGGCGCACAGCAGCCTGATATAGAATTGACGCACCCTTAAACGACGAAATGGCATAAGAGCCCTCATGGTCATGGCGAAAAAGCGCACAAGTGTACCCGCTGGTGCTCGCTTGGCAAGCACGAAGGAGACTCGGGATGCCGAGCCGGCCCGGATCATCGCCGACAGGTGGCCGTGGGGCCAGCCCCGCGCCCCCTGGCCAGCGGAAATTATAATGCTTATAAAAACAGGACCTTGTCCATCCAGCTCCCAGCCTCTAGAGTAGAGCCAACAGGGTCGGGGGAGGCAGCACATGAAGATACTGATCACGGGAGGCACGGGGTTTATCGGTCGCCGCCTGGTGGCGCACCTCAAGGTGGCACACGAGGTGGTGGTCCTGACCCGCCAGGGCAGCCGGGCCTATGATCTGCTCGGTCACGACGTCACCCTGCTCGACAGCCTGGACAGGCTGGATCATCTCAACGACGTGGACATCGTCATCAATCTGGCCGGCGAGCCCATCGCCGCCGGGCGCTGGAGCGAATCCCGCAAGCAGTTGCTGTGCAACAGCCGCTGGCTGCTGACCGAACAGCTGGTGGATCTCATCAAGCTCTCCGGTACGCCCCCCAGGCTGCTGCTCAATGCCTCCGCCATCGGCTGGTATGGTCGCCAGGGGGATGCCCCGCTGGATGAAACGTGCCAGACGCCCCACGACGAGTTCACCCACCGCCTCTGCCAGCAGTGGGAGCAGCTGGCCCTGCAGGCCCGCACACCCCAGACCCGGGTCTGCATAGTGCGCATCGGCCTGGTGCTCGGCATGGAGGGAGGGGCCCTGCCCAGAATGCTGCCCCCCTATCGGCTCGGCCTCGGCGGCCCCATGGGCAGCGGCACCCAGATGATGAGCTGGATCCACGTGCAGGATCTGGTACGCGCCATGCTGTTCCTCATCGAGCACGACGAGTGCGACGGCATCTTCAACGGCACGGCCCCGCAGCCCGTCAGCAATCGCGCGTTCAGCCAGACCCTGGCCGCCACGCTCCATCGCCCGCACCTCTTCTTCGTGCCAGCGCCCCTCTTGCGCCTCCTGATGGGAGAGGCGGCGGATCTGCTGCTCACCGGCCAGCAGGTGCTCCCCGTCCGTTTGCAGCAGGCAGGCTTTCACTTCACCTATCCGGCCCTGCCCGAGGCCCTGGCCGACCTGCTGCGCTCCCCGCGCTGACCCCATGAAAAATCCCGACCGAAGTCGGGATTGTCGTCTGCCTCAGAGCAGCCCCTGCCCCAGCCCCCTGAGTCTGTCGCTCAGGGTGCCCGCCAGCAGCTGGCGGCGCATGCCCTGCCCGGCCAGGGTCACCAGCAGGGCTCCCAGCAGGGGGAGTCCGGCCCAGATGGCCCAGTGGAACTGCCACTGGGCATCCTGCCACCACCACTGCAGGCCGAAGGAGCAGAGCTCCACCACCATGGCGGCGCAGAGCCCCGCCAGGGCGCCGCTCGCCACCAGCTCCCAGCGCAGCATCTTCTCGAGCAGGGCGCTGCCCGCCCCCAGGGTGCGCATCAAGAGCAGCTCCCGGCGCCGATGGGCCATGCTGGCCTGGGTCTGGGTCAGCAGCACCAGCAGGGCGGCCACCGTCACCAGCCCCAGCATCAGCCCCAGGGCCCGGCTCACCTGATCGGACACCAGGGTCAGCCTGGCGATCAGATCCTCCACGTCGATGAGGCTCACCGTGGGGTGGTGGCGGATGATCTCCACCTCGGCGCGGCGTCCCTGCTCGGCCAGCCGGGCGGGCAGGCGGTAGCTGCCGAGCCAGGTCTGGGAGAAGGGGGCCAGCACGTCCGGCGAGAAGATCATGTAGAAGTTGGGCCTCATGTTGTCCCACTTGATGGATCTCAGGCTGGTCACCCTGGCCTCGAACGCCCGCCCCTCTATGGTGAAGCCGAGCACATCCCCCAGCGCGATGCCGAGCCGCTCCGCCAGCGCCTCGTCGACGGAGACCTCCCCCTTGCCGGCGAGCCATTGGCCGGACGTCACCTTGTTGTCGGGGGGCAGGGTGGTGGTGGTGGTGAAGTTGAGCTCCCTGTCCACCCCCTCCCGCGCCGCATCCTCCCCCACGGCCTCCCCCGCTATCTTGGTCAGGCGTCCGCGCACCATGGGATAGAAGTCCGAGGTGATGGCGCCGGCCCGCTGCAGGTCGGCCAGAATGCCGTCGCGCTCCTCATCGGCCACGTTGACCAAGAAGCGGTTCGGGGCATCGGCGGGCAGGCGGGCGGAGAAGTCTTCGAGCAGATCGACCCGCGCCGCCCACAGCAGCCCGAACAGCATCAGCGCCAGGGCGAAGCCTGCCAGCTGGAACAGGCCGCTGCCACGCTCCCGAGAGAGGTGGCTGATGGCGAGCCGCAAGGCATGAGGCCCCTTGAGCCGGCTGCCGAGGCGCAGCAGCCCGGAGGCGAGCAGCGCCAGCAGCAGCATCAACACCCCCATGCCGCCGATGAGGCCGAGCGCCAGCCGGACGTCCGCGGTGAAACCCCACACCAGCGCGAACAGGCCGATCAGGCCCACCGGCACCGTCAGCCAGGGAGGGATCCCGGCCTCCAGCTCACGGCGCAGCACCCGCAGCGGCGGCACCTTGAGCAGGCGAAGGAAGGGCACGAACGCCAGCAACAGGGTGATGAAGAAGGCGACCGCGATCCCCAGGGCGAACGGCCGCCAGGAGGGAGGCGGCAGATCCGCCGGCAGCAGGTCCCCCAGCAGTTGCAGCGTCAGCCACTGCATGGCGCTCCCCGCCACCAGGCCCATGACCGCCCCCGCCAGGGTGAGGGAGAACAGCAGGGTGCCCATCAGCTGCCAGAGGGTGCGCCGCGACGCGCCGAGCGTCTTGAGCAGCGCCACCATGTTGGTCTGGCGATCGGCGAAATGGCGCACCGCTATGCCCATGGCCAGCGCCCCCAGCAGCACGCCGGCGAGGGACGCCAGGCGGAAGAAGCGCTCGGCATTGGCCAGGGGCTTGCCGACCTGGGAGCCCTCGTCGTCCGGCTTGATCAGCTTCTGCCCGGCGGTCAGTTTGGGGCCGAGCCAGGCCTCATAGCGGGCGATCCCCTCCCGGGAGCCCTTGATGAGGTAGCGCCACTGCTGACGGCTGCCCGGCAGGAGGGCGCCGGTCGCCTCCACATCGGCGCTGTGGATCAGGGCCCGCGGCGCCATCTGGAAGGGGCTGAAGCCCTGATCCGGCTCCTGGCCCAGCTCGCCGGCCACCCTCAGCCGGGTGTTGCCGACCTCCAGCTCGTCCCCCACCTTGGCGCCGAGCAGCAGCATCACCCGGGCGGAGAGCCAGATCTCGCCGGGGACAGGGGCGCGCTGGGGATTAAGCTCCAGCTTGCCGTAGAAGGGGAAGTCCCCCGGCACGGCGCGGATGGAGGCCAGTTGCAGGCCGTCGCCGTGAAACAGCATGCTGTTGAAGCTGACCGTGGTCTGCACGGCCAATCCCTCCTGACTCGCCCGCGCCAGCCAGTCGGCAGGCGCCGGTGTGGCGGAGCGCAGCACCCGATCCGCCCCGATGAAGTCGCGTCCCGACGCCTTGAGCCCCGCATCCAGCCGGTCCGCCACCAGGGCCACGCTCAGCACGCAGGCCACGCTCAGCGCCAGCGCCAGCACAAACCAGCGCAGCTCGCCGCTGAACCCCTCCCGGCGCAGCAATGTCAATCCCAGTCGCCACTGACTCATGACTCCCCCCTCACCGCCGACGCCAGCACAAGCCGGGGTGACAGCTCGCCACTGACCCCTGCCCGACGCAGCAATGTCAATCCCAGTCGCCAGTGACTCATGACTCCCCCCTCACCGCCGACGCCACCACAAGCCGGGGTGGCAGCTCGCCACTGAACCCTTCCCGGCGCAGCAATGTCAATCCCAGTCGCCACTGACTCATGACTCCCCCCTCACCGCCGACGCCAGCACAAGCCGGGGTGGCAGCTCGCCGCTGAACCCCTCCCGGCGCAGCAATTTCAATCCCAGTCGCCACTGACTCATGACAACTCCCCGACCCGGGCGGCCACCACGGCGCCGGAGTCCGACTGCAGCCGCCCTGCCGCCATCACCAGTTGCCGCTGGCAGCGCTTTGCCAGCTCATGGTCATGGGTCACCACCACCAGGGTGGTGTTGTGCTCGCGGTTCAGGCGAAACAGCAGCTCGATCACCGTCTCCCCCGTCTTGCTGTCGAGGTTGCCGGTGGGCTCGTCCGCCAACAGCAGGCTGGGGCGGGTCATGAAGGCCCTGGCGATGGCGACCCGCTGCTGCTCCCCGCCGGAGAGGCGTGGCGGCAGGTGGTGCAGCCGCTCGGCCAGCCCGACCTGGGCAAGCAGCGCGCGGGCACGGGGCTCGCTGTCGGTCTCGCCGCGCAGCTCCGCCGGCAGCATGACGTTCTCCAGGGCGCTCAGGGTGGGCAGCAGCAGGAAGGACTGGAACACGAAGCCCACCTGATCGGCGCGCAGTCTGGCGCGTCCCTCCTCGTCCAGCCGGGTCAGGGACTGACCGAGGATCTCGATCTCGCCGCTGCTCGGCAGATCGAGGCCGGCCAGCAGGCCTAGCAGGGTGGACTTGCCGGAACCGGACGCGCCGACCAGCGCCAGTGTCTCGCCGGTATTGACTTGCAGATCGATCCCTTCAAGGATGGTGAGACTTTCCTGGCCGAGGCGAACGGTTTTGCCGAGCCCCCTGACGGTGATAATGGGCGTTGAACTCATCTTGGGTTTCCTGTTTGCCTGAACCTGTAATGACAATAGATCTTGGGAGTTGAATGCATGATGCGTCTCTTGTTTGCCGTGAGCTGCCTGTGGTGCTGGGCAGCCTCTGTCCAGGCCCAGACCCTGCTGGTGCTGGGCGACAGCCTGAGCGCCGGCTATCAGATGAAGGCCGAACAGAGCTGGCCTGCCCTGCTCAATGAAAAATGGCAGCAGCAGGGCGGGGAACACAGGCTCATCAACGCCAGCATCAGCGGTGAAACCACCCAGGGCGGGCTCGCCCGCCTGCCAGCCCTGCTCGAGACCCACAAGCCGGACTGGGTGCTGATCGAACTCGGCGGCAACGACGGCCTGCGCGGGTTTTCTCCCGCCATCACCCGGGCCAACCTCACCAAGATGGTGGCGCTGGCCAAGGCGAGCCAGGCGAAGACGGTGCTGACCCAGATCCAGCTGCCCCGCAACTATGGCGCACGCTATCTGCAGCAGTTCGAGCAGATCTTCCCTGAGCTGGCGCAGGCCAACGACCTGCCGCTGATGCCCTTCTTTCTGGATGATATTGTGCTGCGCCCTGAACTCATGATGAACGATGGGCTTCACCCGACGGCGGCGGCCCAGCCCCAGATCCGCGACAAGGTCGCCCGCTTCATCGAGCCCCTGCTGACCCAGTAGCCCAACGCAAAGCCCCCGCCAGGGCGGGGGCTTAGTGCTCGTCGGTTGCCGATCAGGGCCCAGGCTCAGCGCCCCAGGATCTGCCGCATCCGCTCCTGTACCACGTCCACCAGCAGATCGGGCTGGAACTTGGAGATAAAGCGGTTGCATCCCACCTTCTTGACCATGGCCTCGTTGAAGTTGCCGCTCAGGGAAGTGTTGAGGGTGATGAAGAGATCGGACATGCGCGGATCGCTGCGCACCTCGTGGGTGAGCCGGTAGCCATCCATCTCCGGCATCTCGGCATCCGTGATCATCAGCATGATCTCGTCGGTCACCTTCCTGCCCCCGTCGCACCACCCCTTGAGCAGCTTGAGCGCCTGCAGACCATCCTGGCACTCGATCACCTCGAGTCCGAGCTGGGCGAGCGTCTCGCGCACCTGGTTGCGCGCCGTGCTGGAGTCGTCGACGATGAGCACTCTGCGCCCCTGCATCTGGGGCAGGATCTCCTCGTCCAGCACCTCGGCCGAGATGCGCACGTCATAGGTGATGATCTCGGCCAGCACCTTCTCCACGTCGATGATCTCGACGATCTGGTCGACGCCTCCCTCCGGGACGCGGGTGATGGCGGTCAGGTAGTTGGAGCGGCCCGCCGAACGGGGGGGCGGCAGTATGTCCTTCCAGGTCATGTTGACGATGTGCGCGACCTGTCCCACCAGGAACCCCTGAATGGTGCGGTTGTACTCGGTGATGATGAGGTTGGACTCATGGTCGATGGCCATGGGGCGCATGCCGATGGCCCCGCGCAGGTTGATGACGGGGATGGAGACGCCGCGGATGTTCGCCACGCCGCTGATGTTGTGATGGGCACCCGGCATCTTGTTGAGGTGGGGCAGCTTGACCACCTCCCGCACCTTGAAGACGTTGATCGCAAAGAGTTGCTGGCCCCCCAAACGGAACATCAACAGCTCCAGGCGATTCTCCCCCACCAGCTGGGTACGTTGATCCACTGAATCCAATATGCTCGCCATATAAAGCCCTTACGTCCGTTTCCCGAGTGCCGCCCCCAAGGGGTTGCAAGATGCCAACCAGACTCGCCCTCCCCTGCCTGGGCGACGCGAGTCCCTATAGAAATAATGAAAAGGGTCGAGGAAAGATAGGCTCTTGACCACGGGGCGTGATCCTCGCCCCATCGCCGCCTCCGTCACAGGACCATACGGCGGCCCTGCGCCCTACCACAAGGGTATCGACCAGCAAGGGAGAATGCTGAACCCCGGATCCGCCCCGCGACCCCTTGCGCCCAATAAAACCCATAAAAAAACCGGCCGCAATGCGGCCGGTCAACAATATACAGCAGGCTGTCAGGGAATGACTTAGAAGTGGTACTGCATGGCCACGCCAACGACGTCGTCGGTGTTCTGGCCAAACTTGTTGTAACCGTCGGACCCTTCGCTGCTCAGCAGGTTGGCCTTGTAGTCAACGTAGATGTCGAAGTTCTCGTTGATGTTGTACCAGGCACCGATGGAGACGTACTCGGTCAGGGTGTCATCCAGGTTCTGGTCGGAATCTTTCACGTCCAGACGGTTATACGCCAGGGACGGCTTCCACTGACCCCAGGTGTACTGCACCACGGCTTCGTAGCCGTTGCTCTCGGAGGCATAGCCGTCGTTGCCGGCCTGGTTCACATAGACGTGGTTTTCACCGTAGGCATAGGTCGCGGCGGCGTACAGGTTGTTGGCGTTGTACTTGATGCCGACGGCGGTCAGCTTGGCGTCTTCGCTGCCACCGAAGTTGGTGTTGGCAGCCTGATCGGCCGTCTTGCCAGCCTGGTTATAGGCCAGACCCAGGCTGATGCCCATGTCGAAGTTGTAGTTGGCGGACAGGGCGTAACCCTCTTCGGAGCCCCGGGTCCAGCTGGAATCGCTCTCGTTCTGCGCTTCATTCTCGCCGGTGAACTGGGCACCCAGCACCAGACCGTCGAAGGTGTAGATGTACTGGGCCAGACCGTTGGTACGGCCGGTACCGAAGACTTCGGTCCCCTTGCCCAGGCCATCACCGCCCCACTCCGGCAGGACGTCGGTGTAGTCGTTGACCGCCTTGGCAATCAGGCCGTCCTGACGACCGTAGCTGAAGGCACCGAAGCGATCGTTCTTGATGCCAACATAGGCATAACGCAGCTCATTGTCGGAGCTGTTGGTCGGTACGTTGTACTGCACAAAACCGTTGGCGACGGTTTCGTTGTTGATGCGGGTCTCGCCAGCGATGTTCAGACGCAGGTAGCTCTGGTCGCCGCTCTCGTCGTCGTTGTCGCTACCGTAATACATGCCTTGAACACGACCACCGATATCAAGCTTGGTACCGTCCTGGTTGTATACGGTAGAAGCCTGTGCACCACCGGCCAGCAGCAGGCTGGAGATGGCCATCGTCAATGCTGTCTTTTTCATTGTTCGTTCCTCTGGTGTAAACACTCTCTGTCAGACCTGTGCTCGGTCGTTTATGATCGGGTCTATGTTCCGATGGCCTAAAGTAGATCCGGAAACCTTGATGGGAACTGAAGCGGGGAACGATTAATTCCAAAAACATGGCATGAACCGTTTGCCCACGACGCCAGGCGTCGTGACAACAATAATCAGCAGAACTTAAAACTAGCTGAATGAGGATGTACAAACAAAAAAGCTGTCATTTATTTCGATGACAGCTTGAACAGTCGATAAAGAGGGCGGATGGACCTGCCAAGGGGCGTGTACGGTTTGTTCGGACTCGTTCAGGCGGGTTGCCAGCCGCGCATGACCTTCAACAGATCCTTCCAGCTCACTATGCCGACCAGGGCGCCGTTCTCCAGCACCGGCAGGCAGGAGACGTGCTGCTGCAGCATGATGGCGGCGGCGTCTTGCAGGGATAGCTCGGGGGAGATGGTGATGGGGTGGCGGCTCATGATCTGGTGGGCCCGCCGGTTGAGAGTCTCGGTGTCCCGGTTCATCTCGGCATCCGTGTCGAGATAGGGGCTGATGGCGCGCAGCAGATCCCGGTCCGAGATGACCCCCACCAGCACCTCATCCTCCACCACCAGCAGGTGGCGAAAGTGGGCCTGCTCGAAGATCTCCTTGATGACGCTCAGCCTGTCGTCCATGGAAACGGTCGCCACCCGGGTCGTCATGATCTCTTTAATCAGCATGGTCAGCCTCCTGCCACCAGATGTCTCTGTTATGACACGTTTTTCCTGCCTCAGCCATCCCTCCCGCCCTCAAGTGCAAATTTGTGTCATTTCACGTAAGATCCGCGCCAGTTTTCCTCCTTCACTCGAGCCAAGCAGACCCATCCATGATAGTTGCCAGTCAAATCGAACTGATCCGCGGCGGCCGCACGCTGCTGGACAACGCGTCCGCCACCATACATCCCGGCCACAAGGTGGGTCTGGTGGGCAAGAACGGCTGTGGCAAGTCCACCTTCTTTGCACTGGTGCGGGGCGAGCTGGCCATCGACAACGGCAGCTTCAGCCTGCCCGCCGGCTGGCAGATCGCAGGCGTCGCCCAGGAGACCCCGGCGCTGGAGTGCTCCGCCCTGGAGTACGTGATCGACGGCGACAAGGAGTTCCGCGCCCTGGAGGCCGAACTGGCCAAAGCCGAGCAGGATGACAACGGTCTGCTGGTGGCCGAGCTGCACGGCAGGCTCGACACCATAGGCGCCTACAGCATTCGCGCGCGCGCAGCCGAGCTGCTGCACGGCCTGGGCTTTGGCGGCGATCAGCTCGACTCGCCGGTGAGAAGTTTCTCCGGCGGCTGGCGCATGCGCCTGAACCTGGCCCAGGCGCTGCTGTGTCGCTCCGATCTGCTGCTGCTGGATGAACCGACCAACCACCTGGATCTGGACGCCGTCATCTGGCTGGAGAAGTGGCTCAAGAGCTACCAGGGCACGCTGGTGCTGATCTCCCACGACCGCGACTTCCTCGACTCCGTGGTGAACCGCATCATCCACATCGAGAACGGCAAGCTCAACGAATACAGCGGCGGCTACTCCGACTTCGAGCTGCAGCGCGCCGAACAGCTCGCCCAGCAGCAGTCCATGTATGAGAAGCAGCAGCGGGAGATGGCCCACATGCAATCCTATGTGGACCGCTTCCGCTACAAGGCCTCCAAGGCCCGGCAGGCCCAGAGCCGCCTCAAGGCCATGGAGCGGATGGAGAAGATCCTGCCCGCCCACGCCGATTCCGAGTTCAGCTTCGAGTTTCGCGAGCCCTCGGCCCTGCCGACCCCGCTCATCGCCATGGAGAACCTCAGCGCCGGTTACGGCGACAAGGTAATCCTGGAGAAGATCAAGCTGAACCTGGTGCCGGGGTCCCGCATCGGCCTGCTGGGGCGCAACGGCGCCGGCAAGTCCACCTTTATCAAGATGCTGGCGGGCAGCAATCCGCCGCTGTCGGGCAAGCTGGAGGTGAGCGCCGGGGTCAGCATCGGTTACTTCGCCCAGCACCAGCTCGAGACCCTGCGCCTGAACGACTCCCCGCTCGATCACCTGGTGCGCCTCGCCCCGGACAAGACGGAGCAGGAGCTTCGCAACTACCTCGGCAGCTTCGGCTTTCACGGCGACAAGGTGCTCGACAAGGTGGCCCCCTTCTCCGGCGGCGAGAAGGCGCGCCTGGTGCTGGCCCTCATCACCTGGCAGAAGCCGAACCTGCTGCTGCTGGATGAACCGACCAACCACCTGGATCTGGAGATGCGCCACGCCCTGACCATGGCGCTGCAAGGGTTCGAAGGGGCCATGGTGGTGGTCTCTCACGACAGGCACCTGCTGCGCACCACCACCGACGACTTCTACCTGGTCCACGGTGGCCGGGTCGAGCCGTTCGACGGGGATCTCGACGACTACCACAAGTGGCTCGGCGAGCAGGAGAAGGAGGCGAACGCCAAGCCGTTGGACGGCCCCGTCTCCGCCAACTCGGCGGTGGCGCGCAAGGATCAGAAGCGCCTCGAGGCCCAGTTCCGCCAGCAGACCCGGCCGCTTCGCCAGAAGCTGGAGAAGCTCGAGGCCGCCATGGAGAAGCTGCAGGGCAGGCTAGCCGACATCGAGCAGCAGTTGGCCGACCCGGCCATCTACGAGGAGGGCGCCAAGGGCAAACTCTCCGAGCTGCTCAAGTCCCAGGGCCCCCTCAAGGAGGAGCTGGAAAACGTCGAGCTGGAGTGGATGAGTCTCTCCGAGGAGCTGGAAGCCATGGAGCAAGCCTTCTTTGCGTGACACACAGCGGATGGAAGGCACCCGAGTGCAGGCCCACGAGCTGCCCAGCCCGCCCGACTTCTGGGCGTGGAGCACTGGGGCCTATGGCCAGCGCAGTCAGGACTGGCTCCATGTCCAGACGCTGGGGGGCAACGTCAATCTGGCCCTGCTGCTGCACCACCTGGATCTGCTCTGCATCCCGGTCGACCTCACGGACTTGCAGCCGGCCCTGGTGCAGACCGAGGCGGTGCTGATCCCCTGGCGCACCCTGCGCCAGCAGGCCAAGGCCAGGCTGGCCGACGACGAGTACCAGACCATGCTGGCCCACGAACTGGAGCTGGAGCGGCTGCAACAGGGGGTCCTGCTGCAGACCCTGCGCGCCCTCACCCTATTTCGCGGCGACAGCCACAACCTGTCGAACTATCTATCGTTACTGGGAGCCCAGCAGGGCCCCCTCAGAGATCTCATATGCTGAGCTACCGCCACGCCTTTCACGCCGGCAACCACGCCGACGTGCTGAAACACGCCGTCCAGGCCCTGATCATCGAGTCCCTCAAGAAGAAGGAGAAACCCTTCATCGTGCTGGACACCCATGCCGGTGGCGGTCTCTACGACCTGCGCGGCGACTGGTCCCAGAAGAAGGCGGAATACGCCGACGGCATAGGTCGGCTGTGGGACGAGCGGGCCCAGTGGTCCGCCATGGCCCCCTATCTGGGCGTCATCGAGGAGATGAATAGCGATGGTCAGCTGCACTACTACCCGGGTTCCCCCGAGCTGTCGCGCCGCCTTCTCCGCGAGCAGGACAAGCTGGCGCTGATGGAGCTGCACAACAACGAGGTGGAGGACCTTCGCGCCAACATGGGGTACGACCCCCGCGTCGCCGTGCACCATCGCAACGGCTTCGAGGGGCTGGTGGCCCTGCTGCCCCCCACCCCGCGCCGCGGCCTGGTGCTGATCGACCCGCCCTATGAGCTGAAGGAAGACTACTTCGCCGTGGTCGACACCCTTAAGAAGGCGCAGAAGCGCTGGGCCACCGGTATCTATGCCCTCTGGTATCCCATCCTGGGGCAGGAGGCGGACAAGTCCCGCGACATGCTCAAGGCGATCAAGCGGGAGAACTTCGGCAACGTGCTGGTGGCCGAACTGGAAGTGGCCGGCCAGACTGCCGACTGGGGCATGAACGGTTCCGGCATGCTCATCGTCAGCCCCCCCTGGATGCTGGACGAGCAGATAGAAGCCTTCCTCAAGCCCCTGTGCGCCAAGCTGGCCCAGGGCGCCGGCGCCCAGTACAGGGTGGAGTGGCTGAACAAGGCCGCCGACTGAGTCCTCACCGACCGCAAAAATGACAAAGCCCCGCAAGGGGCTTTTCTATTGCTGCGACCGAGGGGACTAGGCTTGCCTGGCATCCGCTCCTGCGGGCATGTCCCGCCACAGCGCCAGAATGAGCAGCGCCAGCAGGGCAAAGGGCGGCACTAGGCAGAGCAGCACGCACAGGAAGGTGACAAGCCCCGGGTGGCGGCTCTTGCGCCGGGCCAGTCGCCAGGCCACCACACCGACGACAATCATCAGCAGCAGCATGAAGAGAACAAACAGGTTGGAGTTGATGGTCATGAAAGCTCCTTTTTCATGGCAAAAGGCACACTCTAGCGCCGTTGCGGTCCCGGGCAACTCCCAATCTGGTGGGGCCTCCCCCGGTCGATAGGCATTTTCTATTCCGCCGATAGATGAGAATAGTTTTCATTTGATGGGATTCTGGGTGATACTGCCTTCATCGCCAGAGGAGACACCACCATGAAAAAGACCATCAGCTTCGCCATCCTGCACTTCAGTGTCGCCTTCACCGTGGCTTACCTGCTGACCGGCGAACTGCTCACCGCCAGCCTGATCGCCCTCATCGAGCCCGCCGTGAACACGGTCGCCTTCTACTTCCACGACCTTGGCTGGCACAAGCTCAAGCCTGAGCACAGCCTGCAGGCCAAGACCAGCAGCTTCGCCCTGGTCCACTTCTCGGTGGCCTTCGGTGTCGCCTACCTGCTGAGTGGTGAGCTGCTCACCGGCGGCGTGATGGCACTGATCGAACCTGCCATCAACACCGTCGTCTTCTTCTTCCACGAGCGGCTGTGGCGTAGCCGCCAGACCTTGGCGCTGGCCGGCGTCTGATTGCCATGCAGGGCCGCCCGGCACCCAAAAACACGGGGTGCTCCTGCCTCCTTCGGGTGTAAAGTGTGCTCTGATCACGGGGCATCACGCCCCCTGTTGGAGCCCTGTCGATGAACAAGATCTTGCTTGGAACCCTGCTGTTTTCCCCTCTGCTGGCCGCGGCGGCCACCCCGTCCTTCGAGTGCGCCAAGGCGAAAGGCGCCGCCGAAACCCTCATTTGCAAGGATGCCGGACTGGCTGCGCTGGATAACGAGCTGTCAGCCCTTTATCCCAAGGCGATTGCCGGGTTCTCCCCCGAGCAGCAGAAGAGCGAGCGCGCCATCCAGCGCGGCTGGATCAAGGGGCGCAACGACTGCTGGAAGGCGGGCGACCTGCGCCAGTGCGTGGAAGAGAGCTACCAGTTGCGGATCACCGAGTTGCAGATAAAAGGCGGCCAACTGAGGGTGCCGACGCCGGTCGATTACCAGTGCGGCAACAATGTCACCCTCTCCACCTACTTCTACAACGAGGCCAAGCGGCCCGCCGCCATGATCAACCTGAGCGAGGGGGACAACCAGCAGCAGGTGCTCGCCTATGAGACCCCCAGCGCCAGCGGCGCCCGCTACGAGGGGCAAAACCTCACCCTCTTTACCAAGGGGAGCGACGCCAGGCTGGAGCGCTACGGTCAGCTCCCCCTCGTCTGCAACGAGCTCCCGGGCAACTGATCCCCCGCCCGGACAGGGGCCGGGCAACCACTTCCGTACAGGCAGCAAGAGGGTCACCAACAGGTGGCCATTCGCCCCCTTTTACCTATCCCCAGCCCCCTCTCGCCAATCCGGCCCGGGCGCCAGGCTCTCGGGCTGGCGTCCATTTGTTGATCTTGCCCGGCAATTCGCCATTTCCTCCTTTCCCTTCGCTCGCGGGCCGTTAATATAGCCAATTGGCAACATACGCCTCGTCGGCGTCTCCCCATGAGCCATGCCAACCCTCACGCAGGTAACGCGCAGCATACTGGAGGCTGAGATCCAGTGCGGTAGCGTCGCCAAAGGGCGCGACCGGCAAGGGATAAGTCACTGATTCAACTATGTCGAGTGGAGTGAATGTATGGAAACGCAAGCACTGCATCGGGGTCGACTGATCGACCATCTCCAGTTGGTGGTGAAAGACCTGGCCGCCAGCGAGCGCTTTTACAGGGCCATACTGGCCACCCTCGATGTGCCAATCGGCGGTGCGGGTGAGGGCTACTTCTGGGCTGACGAGCTGTTTGTCACATCCATCGACAGCCCGGCGGCGCTCGGCGCACTGACCGGTCGCCATCACCTCGCCTTCCAGGCACAAGACAGGGCCACAGTCGATCGCTTCTATCAGGCAGCCCTGGCCCACGGCGGCCAGGACAACGGCGCCCCCGGCGAGCGGGTCTATCACCCCGGCTATTACGCCGCCTTTGTACTCGATCCGGACGGCAATAATATCGAAGCGGTCTATCACGGCGAGGCAAAGCGCAGTGCAGAATCGGTGGAAATTCGGTTTTAGAAAAAGAATGAAACTCAATTGATATAGCTCCCACCATGGCACAACGAGGTAGCTACGCCGTGCTAAACATAGTGATGCCCTGATTTTCTTATTGACTGTATTTTTATTCAGCCGTAATGATAGAGCCACAAGAGGAAATCAAGCAAATACGGGCAGACTCAGAACCAAGCTGGGACCTTATGATTTCAAATAAATTTTCCGAAATGGTAACAAAGTCGTTATGGACTTATACGGAAGGTTCGATTATCGAATTAGTACCGCCATCCATCTAATCACTGTTAGACATTCATAAGGTTCCATTGTGAATTTGGAAATATTAAAAATGATTATTCAGATACTATTGTCTATAGGTGCTGCTTTCTTGGGGGCATGGCTTGCGTCGCGTCGCTTTAGGAATGAGCGATGGTGGGAAAAGAAATCTGAGGCTTATTCAGAATTAGTAGAAGCGCTTCATAACATGAGGTGGCCATCAAGTGAGCACTTTGACGCTGGTTTAGAGCACAGGGAACTTTCAGAAGAATATAGTCAAGAATTATGGAAAGAGTTTAGAAAAGCTAGAAAGATTGTGTGGAAGATTACTGAGAGCTCATCATTCCTAGTTTCATCTGAGGTGCTAGAAGCAGTCCAAGAGATGGAGAGAGGCCTGTCAAATGCAAGAAGCGCAGAATCTTGGTTTGACCACCTAGATGAACAAGGTGCTGCGATCGATATTTGCATTGAGAAAATTAAGGGTATTGGAGTAAAAGAGTTGGGTATAAAAAACACCTAACAAGTTTCTCAATTACGTTCCAACTAAAATAAAGTGTACAGATCTAGTTATCACCTGACACCGGCCTCAAACCGGTGTCTTGTTTACGCTACTTTAGTGCGCACTTCCTTCGGTATCAATTTCAGACCCTTCTTGAACATGCTGTAAGGCGTCTGTCCCTCCATCATCCTGCCCTGATGTGGCCGCTGGGTGTTGTAGTGTTCCAGGTAGCTATCCAGGTCTGTCTGCATCTGTTCTACCGACTCATACCAGGTCGTCCTCCCCTTGATACGGAAGTGTTCATCCAGCAGTGTGCGATGCAGCCGTTCGATAAAGCCGTTGCTCTGCGGCCTGCGTACCTTGGTTGTCCGGTGCTCAATCCCCTCCAGTTGCAGGAACAGCTCGTAGGGATGGTGGTCAGCTCGTCCACAGAACTCGCGTCCGTTATCCGACAGGATGGTATAGACCCGTGCCTCGTGGGCCTCGAAAAACGGCAGTACCGTTTCATTGAGCACATGAACCGAGGTCACCGGCAGCTTGCTGGTGTAGAGCCGTCCCCAGGCGTGGCGGCTATAGCAGTCCAGCACGGTTTGCAGATACACCTTGCCAACCCCCTTGAGCGCGCCGACGAAGAAGGTGTCGACCGCCACCAGTTCTCCGGTGTAGTGAACCTCAATCTGGCGTTCGCGAAACTCGGGGCTGAAGCGTTCGAGCAGGCGAATCTGCTCGTCATTGAGCTCAATGGTCTGCTCCCGGTGAGTTTTCTCAAGGCGCAGCAAGCGGTCGTGTTTGGAGAGCAAGTCGTGCCGTTGCCACACGCCACGCACACCGCCCGCACTGACATTGATGCCTTGCAGAGCCAGTTCTTGCGCGACCCGCAGCGGGCCATG
>NZ_JBFODA010000003.1:0-21160 GCF_040908055.1 Aeromonas sp. R7-4 | reverse complement strand
TGCTTGATTCAAATTGTTAAAGAGCGACGCAGCTTTTGGCTGCTGCGGGAGTGGCATTCTACTCAACCGCCTTCTCGAGTCAAGCCTTATTTGCAAAGGCTTTTTGAGGTCATCGACCGGCTTGTTTGCGTTGCCGCTTGCCGTGTCGATGGAGGCGCATTATAGGGAGCGGATTTGATCTGACAAGGGAAAAATGGCAGAAAATGACAGTTTTTACTATTTGATGACTCAAACGTCTATTTATCAAACAAAACGCCCCGCATCCGCAGGGCCCAAGCCACTCTAGACCTATTGCCGCTATCTTTTTGACCAGAACTCCCTGGCGAAGCTGCGTACTCTTTCCCAGTCGGTGAACTCGATGTCCTTGCTGGTATCCGTGCTGCCACCGGTGATCTTCATGATCAGCTGAATGATGCGAGTCTGCCACCAGTTGTAGCGGGAGTACTGCAGCGCACCGGCGAACACCCCCAGTGTCTTCGGCTTCCAGGGGGAGAGGCGCAAAAACTTCTTCATGTAGGCGTTGGTCTGCGGTGTCTGCTTCTCGGGCTTGCGAGCCGTCAGGTTCACGCAGAAGAAGGCGGCGTTGGCTACTTCCAGCTGCTCCGCATGGGCATGGATAAAGCTGAACAAGCTGGGATGGAAGTTGCCATAACGGATGGAAGCGCCGATCAGCACCTTGCCATATTTGCTGAGATTGCACATGGGCAGGGTATGCAAATCGTGCATCACCACCTCGCACCCTGGCATCTCCTCCAACATGACATCCACGATTTTCCGCGTCTGACCGTCACGGGAAGAATAAAGCACCAAAATCTTGTTCATACCTACCTCAACTACGCCAGAATGCAGGAGTAAACAGTACCAGAAGCGTGAAGATTTCCAATCGTCCAAACAGCATGGCCACGATCAGTATCCACTGGGCCGTGGCCGAGATCTTGCCGAAGTTGGCCGACACCTCCCCTAGTCCCGGCCCCACGTTGGTGAATGCGGCCGCCACGGCGGAGAAGGCGGTCACCTCGTTCAGCCCCGTCATCAACAGCAACA
This sequence comes from Aeromonas sp. R7-4, assembly GCF_040908055.1. Taxonomy (NCBI): domain Bacteria; kingdom Pseudomonadati; phylum Pseudomonadota; class Gammaproteobacteria; order Aeromonadales; family Aeromonadaceae; genus Aeromonas; species Aeromonas sp. R7-4. The sequence goes on along the minus strand of NZ_JBFODA010000003.1, from coordinate 20,116 downwards.
GCATGAACATGAAGAACAGGATGATGTAGGTCGCAAAGTAGCCCCACACGGCTTCGACAATCCGCTCAGGCACGGCGCGACGCCCCAGTTTCAGGGTATAGATGGCGCGCGGGTGCACCAGCCGCTTCAGCTCTCGCATCCCCTGCAGGAACAGGATCATGAAGCGCATCACCTTGATGCCGCCCCCGGTACTGCCGGCGCAACAGCCGATGAAGGCGGAAAACATCAGCAGCATGGGCAGGAAGGAGGGCCACTCCGCATAGCTGGTGGTGCTGTAGCCTGTGGTGGTGCCCAGCGACACCGCCTGGAACAGTCCGTGGTTGAGCGCCTCCTGCCAGGAGGCGTAGTGGCCGTGAAACAGCAGGGAGACGAAGCAGATCAGCACCAGCACGCACTGGATGCTCAGGAATACCTTGAGCTCGGAGTCCCGCAGATAGCTGCTCAGGCGCACCGGCTTGTGGGCGAACACCATGAAGTGCAGGGCGAAGTTGACGCTGGCCAGCAGCAGGAACAGCACGGTGATCAAATTGATGGCCGGGCTGTTGAAGAAGCCGATGCTGGCATCATGGGTCGAGAAGCCTCCCACCGACAGGGTGGAGAAGGAGTGGCAGATGGCGTCGAACAGCGTCATGCCCGCCATCCAGTAAGCCAGGGCGCAGAGGGAGGTGAGCAGCAGATAGATGAACCAGAGCGCCTTGGCCGTCTCGGCGATGCGCGGGGTCACCTTGTTGTCCTTGACCGGCCCCGGGATCTCGGCGCGATAGAGCTGCATGCCCCCGATCCCGAGCAGCGGCAGCACGGCGACCGCCAGCACTATGATCCCCATGCCCCCCAGCCACTGCAGCAACTGGCGGTAGAACAGAAATGCCTTGGGCAGCTCGTCCAGCCCGGTCAGCACGGTCGCCCCCGTGGTGGTCAGGCCGGAGAACGACTCGAAAAAGGCCTCGGAGACCGACATGCTCGGCACGTCGCTGAGGATGAAGGGGACGGCCCCCACGCTGCCCAGCACCACCCAGAACAGCACGACGATGAGGAAGCCTTCCTTGGACCTGAGATCTTTCTTCTGATGGCGGTTGGGGAACCAGAGCGCGGTGCCGAGCAGCAGGGCGATGAAGAAGGAGTTGACGAACTCGGCCCCCCCGCCATCTCGGTACCCAAAAGCCACCATCGCAGGCAGCAACATGGTCGAGCTGAACAGCGCGACCAGCAGACCCACAATACGGATGATGCTCAGAATCTGCATTCCGGCTCCCTCTTCAGACTAAAAGAGCGATGGATTCTAGCCATCTAGAGGACGAAGGGATACCCGACCCTGAGTTCGGTCGGTCAGTTCTCGCGCAACCTGGGCCCAAGCGGAGGATTCCCACGCCACCTGAAGAGTGACGCTGGCACCGTAGTCGGCCGCCAACAATTGACCCTGATGGGCGGAGATCAGCGCCTCCACCGCGCCCATGTCGGTATAGTCGCACTGGATGAGGGAGGGGGTCTGCTGACGCTTGATCCGGGTCTCGAGCCGCTTGAGAGCGGCCCCCACGCCACCGCCATAGGCCTTCACCAGGCCGCCGGTGCCGAGCAGCACGCCGCCGTAATAACGCACCACCACGGCGGCAACCTCGCCGAGACCCGCCCCCATCAGCTGGGCCAGCATGGGTTTCCCTGCCGTCCCCGACGGCTCGCCGTCATCGCTGAAGCCGTAGACCTGGCTGTCCTGTGGTGACCCCGCGACAAAGGCCCAGCAGTGATGCCGGGCCCCGGGATGTTGCCGTTTGATCTCGTCGATCAAGGCCTTGGCGGCGGCAACGGTCGGTGTGTGGGCAATACAGGTGATGAACCGACTCTTCTTGATCTCTTCGCTCACTTCCAGCGGGGCGGCCGGTATGGGGTAGTCTGCCGCCATCAGAGCCCTGCTTGTCGGGTCAGGTTCTCCACCCCGTTGGCATGCAGGACCACGTTGTCCTCGATGCGGATGCCCCCATAGGGGCGCAGGGCCTCGACCCTGTTCCAGTTGACCCGCTTGCCCTGTTCACCCTGGCGCAGCGGCTCCAGCAGGCTGTCGATGAAGTAGAGGCCCGGCTCTATGGTGAATACCTGACCCACCTCCATCACCCGGGTGCAACGCAGATAGGGGAACTGCTCGGGAGCGGGCAGATGGGTACCGCGCTCGTCCTGCATGAAGCCGCCGGCGTCGTGTACCTGCAGGCCAAGGAAGTGGCCCAGGCCGTGGGGGAAGAACGCATTGGTGACCCCGGTGTGGATCATCTCGTCCACCGACATGTCCACCAGTTCGGTGGCTTGCAGCAGGCGCGCCAGCCTGTGATGCATCTGCAGGTGCAGCTCGCTGTAACGACGACCCGGCTTGATCTCCTTGATAATCTCCTGCTGCTGGGCGTCCAGCGCCGCGATCAGATCGGCGAACTCGCCCCGGCGCCAGGCCCAGGTGCGGGTAATGTCGGAGGCATAACCATGCACGTCCACCCCGGCATCGATCAGGAAGGAGTGGCGCTCCGCATCCGGCACCCGCTGGGTGGAGAGGTGGGTGTAGTGCAGGATGGCCGCATTGCGGTTGATGGCGACGATATTGCCGTAGGGCGCATCATTGGCCCCCTGCCCGACCGCCTTCATGTAGGCCAGGTTGATCTCGAACTCGCTCGCCCCCGCCATGAAGGAGTCCTTGGCCGCGATGTGGCCGCGCACCCCGATGCGGTTCGCATCGCGCAGGCACTCCAGCTCATAGGGCGTCTTGTAGGCACGGTGATAATGCAGATAGTTGAGCACCGCCTCCGGATTGGGTTGCCCCAGCCCCAGCAGCTCGGCAACCTCCAGGTGGCCCCCCAGATAGGCCCACTCCTGCTTGTTGGCCGGCAGGTGATCCGCCACCTGCTCAGGCCGGGTCAGGAAACGGATGTCGAAGAAGTCGACCCAGAAGGCAGTGGGCAGATCCGCCACCTTGTGCCAGAAATCCACCGGCCGGTAGAACAGCAGCACCGGCTTGCTCACCCCGTCCACCAGCAACCAGCAGTGGGGATTGTCCAGCACCGGCAACCAGGCCTTGAACTGGGGGTTCACCTTGAAGGGGTAATCCTGATCGTCGAGGAAGATGCGGTGGGTCTGGCCGGCATGGATGGCCAGTCCGCTCAGCCCCTGCTGCTGCAGTATGTCGCGGGTGCGCCGCTGAAGGGTGTCGAGATGCTGGGCAAAAAGTTGGCTGTAACTGCTCATGGCGTCCTGCTCCGGGCGAATGTGACTTCAGCATAACATCAAGCGAATCAAGGCTCGAGCCGCCAGGCTTTCGCTTCGTGAGGTAACGCATAGGTTACAGGGTTTTTGTTATTAAACGAAAACAGACAATTAACAAACAAAGAACAATTCAATACACTGCCCACAGACAGTAGATATCAGCCGTCAGGAACGACTCATGCAAAACCTTTGTCTGTGGACACCGGATCAGGACAGGATGCAGCACTCCAACCTCCATAGGTTCATGGCCGAGGTCAATCACTTCCACGGCCTGCAACTGCGCAGCTACCCCGATCTCTATCAATGGTCGGTGGAGAAGACCACCCGCTTCTGGCCGCTGGTGTGGCAGCACTGCGGCGTCAAGGGGGAGCTCGGCAACATAGTGGCGGAGAACCGCCAGGAGATGCAGCGTGCCCGCTGGTTCCCGGACAGCCGGCTCAACTTCGCCGAAAACCTGCTGCGCCGCCAGGACGAGAGCCCGGCCATCATCTCCCGCATCGAAGGGAGCCCAAGCCGCGCCCTGAGCTGGCGCGAGCTGGCGGATCAGGTGGCCCGCCTGGCCCAGTGGCTGCGCGGCCAGGGCATAGGTCGGGGCGACGTGATCGCCGCCTATCTGCCCAATATCCCGGAAACCGTGGTGGCCATGCTGGCAACCACCAGCCTGGGCGCAATCTGGACCTCCACCAGCCCCGACTTCGGCGAAGCCAGCGTGGTGGAGCGCTTCGGCCAGACCCGGCCGCGAGTGCTGTTTGCGGTGGACGGCTACCGCTACGGTGGCAAGGCCATCGACATTCAGGAGAAGGTGGCCGGCGTGGTGAGCCAGATAGACAGCATAGAGCAGACGGTGATGATCCCCCTGCTGGGCAACGCCCTGCAACTGGGTCACGACTGGCAGCAGGTGCTGGCCAGTCAGCCCAGCGCCCAGCTCGCCTTCGAGCCCATGGCCTTCAACGATCCGCTCTACATCCTCTATTCGTCCGGCACCACCGGCAAGCCCAAGTGCATAGTGCACGGCATAGGCGGCACCCTGCTGCAACATCTGAAAGAGCACCAGCTGCACTGCGACATCAAGCCGGGGGAGCGGATCTTCTACTTCACCACCTGTGGCTGGATGATGTGGAACTGGCTGGTCAGCGCCCTCGCCTCCGGCGCGACTCTAGTGCTCTACGACGGCTCTCCCTTCTACCCGGACGGCAACGTGCTCTGGGATCTCGCCCGCGACGAAGAGGTCGCCCTGTTCGGCACCTCTGCCAAGTACCTCGACGCCCTGCACAAGCAGGGCTATGCCCCCATCAAGACCCACCAGCTGCCACAACTGCGACTGATCTGCAGCACCGGCTCAGTGCTGTCGCCGGAGGGGTTCGACTACGTCTATCAGCAGATCAAGCAAGACGTGCAGCTCAGTTCCATCTCCGGTGGCACCGACATCTGCTCCTGCTTCGTCATCGGCAACCCGCTCAGCCCCGTCTACCGCGGCGAGAGCCAGGGGCGCGGCCTCGGCCTCGCGGTACAGGTGTTCAACGAAGCGGGCCAGCCGGTACAGGGGGAGAAGGGCGAGCTGGTCTGTACCAAACCCTTCCCGGCACAGCCCATCGGCTTCTGGGGGGACGAGAGCGGCGACAAGTACCACGCCGCCTACTTCGAGCGGTTCGACAACGTCTGGTGCCACGGCGACTGGATCGAGCTGACCCCGACCGGCGGCGTCCTGTTCTACGGCCGCTCCGACGCCACCCTCAACCCGGGCGGCGTGCGCATCGGCACCAGCGAGATCTACCGCTACGTGGAGCAGCTGGACGAAGTGGAGGAGAGCATCGTCATCGGCCAGCAGTGGCAGCAGGACGAGCGGGTAGTGCTGTTCGTCAAGCTCAAGCCAGGTCTCATGCTGGACGAAGCGCTGCGCGAGCGCATCCGCCAGCAGGTGCGCCAGCACTGCACCGCCCGTCACGTGCCTGCCCGCATCCTGCAGGTGGATGCCATCCCCCGTACCAAGTCCGGCAAGATTGTGGAGCTGGCGGTGCGGGAAGTGGTGCACAACAGACCCGTCAACAACACCCATGCCCTCGCCGATCCCGAGGTGCTGAACCAGTATCGCGATCGTCCCGAACTGGCCAGTTGATAAAAAACTCATATCCATCGGAGGCGCCGCAAGGCGCCTCTCTCTTGTCCATTCCGTGATGGAGAGCTTTTACTCGACAACTGTTAAACAAATGTTTTAAATAGGTGTTGAAAATGTCTCCTTTTGGATCAATAGTGAGCCTCGCCCCCTGCTGGGGATAAAGGAGCACCATTCCCCACAGAGTGGGAACAAGGAGACACTCTCATGATCTACCAAGGCGAAACCCTGACGGTCAGCTACCTCGAAGACGGCATTGCCGAACTGAGGTTCGATGCCCCGGGTTCAGTCAACAAGCTGGATCGCGCTACCCTGCTCTCCCTGAGCGAAGCGATCGCCGCATTAAAACAAGAACGTGAACTAAAAGGTCTGATCCTCACCTCCGGCAAAGACGCCTTTATCGTCGGCGCCGACATCACCGAATTCCTGGAACTGTTCGATCTGCCGCAGGAAGATCTGCTCGGCTGGCTGAAAAAGGCCAACGACATCTTCAGCGCCATCGAAGATCTGCCGGTACCCACCCTCTCCGCCATCAAGGGCCACGCCCTGGGCGGCGGCTGCGAGACCATACTCTCCACCGACTTCCGCCTGGCCGACACCAGCGCCAAGATCGGCCTGCCCGAGACCAAGCTCGGCATCATGCCGGGCTTTGGCGGCACCGTCCGCCTGCCACGGGTGATCGGTGCCGACAACGCGCTGGAGTGGATCACCACCGGCAAGGATGTCCGTGCCGATGACGCCCTCAAGGTGGGTGCCATCGACGCCGTGGTCGCGCCAGAGGCGCTGCAGAGCGCTGCGCTGCAGATGATGAAAGACGCCATCGCGGGCAAGCTGGACTGGCAGGGCCGCCGCGCCGCCAAGAAGGCCCCGCTGCGCCTCTCCAAGCTGGAAGCCATGATGAGCTTCACCACCGCCGCCGGCATGGTTGCCGCCGTGGCGGGCAAACACTATCCGGCCCCCATGGCCGCCGTGAAGACGGTGGAAGCTGCCGCCGGCATGGGTCGTGACGACGCACTGGCCGCCGAAGCCGCGACCTTCATCAAGCTGGCCAAGACCGACGTGGCCAAGGCGCTGGTCGGTATCTTCCTGAACGATCAGCACATCAAGGCGCTGGCCAAGAAGGCTGCCAAGCAGGCAAGCAAGACCACTGGCCACGCCGCCGTGCTGGGTGCCGGCATCATGGGGGGCGGCATCGCCTACCAGTCCGCCAGCAAGGGCATCCCGGCGGTGATGAAGGACATCAACGAGAAGGCGCTGGCACTTGGCATGAATGAGGCCACCAAGCTGCTCAACGGTCAGCTCGAAAAAGGCCGCATCGACGGCATCAAGATGGGCCAGGTGCTCTCCGCCATCACCCCGACCCTCAGCTATGACAGCGTCAAGCATGTGGATGTGGTGGTCGAAGCCGTGGTCGAGAATCCCAAGGTGAAAGCCGCCGTACTGGGCGAAGTGGAAGGCGTGATCGGCGAAGACGCCGTGCTCGCCAGCAACACCTCCACCATTCCCATCTCCCTGCTGGCCAAGGGGCTGAAGCGTCCGCAGAACTTCTGCGGCATGCACTTCTTCAACCCGGTGCACCGCATGCCACTGGTGGAGATCATCCGCGGCGAGCAGACCTCCGATGAAACCATCAACCGCGTGGTGGCCTATGCCGCCGCCATGGGCAAGTCCCCGGTCGTGGTCAACGACTGTCCGGGCTTCTTCGTCAACCGGGTGCTGTTCCCCTACTTCTTCGGCTTCAACAAGCTGGTCGCCGATGGTGCCGACTTCGCCGCCGTCGACAAGGTGATGGAGAAGGAGTTCGGCTGGCCCATGGGCCCCGCCTACCTGCTGGACGTGGTCGGCATCGACACCGGCCACCACGCCGGTGACGTGATGGCGCAGGGCTTCCCGGCGCGCATGAGCAAGGATGGTCGTACCGCCATCGACGTGATGTACGAAGTGAACCGCTTCGGTCAGAAGAACGGCAAGGGCTTCTACGCCTACGAGCAGGACAAGAAGGGCAAGCCGAAGAAGGTGGCCGATGCCGCTGCTTACGAGCTGCTGGCCCCCATCGCCAAGCCGAAACAGGATTTCGACAAGGACGCCATCATCGCTCGCATGATGATCCCGATGATCAACGAGGTGGTGCTCTGTCTGGAAGAGGGCATTGTCGCCACGCCAGCCGAAGCCGACATCGCACTGGTCTACGGTCTGGGCTTCCCTCCCTTCCGCGGCGGCGTGTTCCGCTATCTGGACACTATCGGTCTGGATCGCTACGTGGCCATGGCCGACCAGTATGCCGACCTGGGCCCGCTCTACCGCGTCAGCGACCGCTTGCGCGAGATGGCCGCCCAGGGCAAAACCTTCTACTGATTGCGGAAAGGAGATCCATTCATGAAAGACGTAGTCATTGTCGACTGTATCCGGACCCCGATGGGCCGGTCCAAGGGCGGCGCCTTCCGCAACGTGCGTGCAGAAGACTTGTCCGCGCACCTGATGACATCCATCCTGCTGCGCAACCCCAACCTCGACCCGAACGAGATCGAGGATATCTACTGGGGCTGCGTGCAGCAGACCCTGGAGCAGGGCTTCAACATCGCCCGCAACGCCGCCCTGCTGGCCGGTATTCCGAAGCAGGTGGGGGCAGTCACCGTCAACCGCCTGTGCGGCTCCAGCATGCAGGCGCTGCACGACGCCTCCCGCGCCATCCAGGTAGGTGATGGGGATATCTTCATCATCGGCGGCGTCGAGCACATGGGCCACGTGCCCATGAGCCACGGCGTCGACTTCCACCCCGGCATGGCCAAGTCGGTGGCGAAAGCCTCCGGCATGATGGGGCTGACCGCCGAGATGCTCGGCAAGCTGCACGGCATCAGCCGCCAGCAGCAGGACGAGTTTGCCGCCCGCTCCCACCGCCGCGCTCACGCCGCCACCGTGGAAGGGCGCTTCGCCAGGGAGATCGTCGGACTGGAAGGCCATGACGCCAGCGGCGCCCGCTTCTTCTACGACTACGACGAGGTGATCCGCCCGGAGACCACGGTCGATGGCTTAAGCCAGCTGCGCCCGGTGTTTGACCCGGTCAACGGTACCGTCACCGCCGGCAGCTCCTCGGCGCTGTCCGATGGTGCCGCCGCCATGCTGGTGATGAGTGCGGACAGAGCCAAGGCCCTCGGCCTCACGCCGCGCGCCAAGGTACGCGCCATGGCCATCGCCGGCTGCGACGCCGCCATCATGGGTTACGGCCCGGTGCCGGCGACCCAGAAGGCGCTCAAACGGGCCGGTCTGACCGTCGGCGACATCGACCTGTTCGAGCTGAACGAGGCGTTTGCCGCCCAGTCCCTGCCCTGCGTGAAGGATCTCGGTCTGCAGGATCTGGTGGACGAGAAGGTGAACCTGAACGGTGGCGCCATTGCGCTGGGTCACCCCCTCGGCTGCTCCGGCGCCCGTATCTCCACCACCCTGATCAACCTGATGGAGGAGAAGGATGCCACCCTCGGCGTCGCGACCATGTGTATCGGTCTGGGCCAGGGCATCGCCACCGTCTTCGAACGAGTGTAAGTAACGCCCTGGCCGGCTCGCCGGTCAGGGGGAAACAACAGACACGGGCCCGCCCCTGCATCCCGGCGCAGCGGGCCCCATCACAGGTGTTGGGGCCGCCTTTGCGACCCCGTTATCGAGTCTGTGGAGTGCGCCACACGGGGTGCACTCCTGTCGTCGGAATCTGCGTGTTGGCCGGCCCGTTTGGGTCGGCCTTTTTTATTCTTTTCCCGCGATCGGGGTCAATCCGGGGGCTATATTGCCCATAACTTCACATTAGAGGGGGGCCTTGCTTGCTTTTTGCTCCCCCGACAGGTTCAATCTGCACAAAAAAATGGGTGGATGCACATACATATGTCAACGAGCAAACAACTGCTTATCGTCGACGACGATCAGGAGATCCGCGAGCTGCTCAACGAATACCTGACCCGGGCGGGCTTTCAGGTATTGACCGCGGCAGAGGGCAACGAGATGCGCCAGCAACTCGCCCAGCACAGCCCGGACCTCATCATTCTGGACATCATGATGCCCGGCGACGACGGCTTTACCCTCTGCCAGCAGATCCGTCGCGACTCCCAGGTACCCATCATCATGCTGACCGCCGCCTCCGACGAGGCGGACCGGGTGATCGGCCTGGAGCTTGGCGCCGACGACTACATCGCCAAGCCGTTCAGCCCGCGCGAGCTGCAGGCCCGCATCAAGGCGCTGCTGCGCCGCGCCGAATTCCGCCAGCCGGAGAAGGAGAAGGAGCCGAGCCGCCGGCTGCGCTTCGCCGAGTGGACCCTGGATACCCTGAGCCACCAGCTGACCCACGACGACGGCAGCCTGCTGGACCTCTCCGGCAGCGACGCCATGCTGCTCGGCATGTTCCTGCAACAGCCCGGCGTGGTGCTGGACAGGGATACCATCTCGGACGCCACCCGCGGTCGCGAGAGCCTGCCCATGGAGCGCGGCATCGACGTGCAGATCAGCCGGTTGCGCCAGAAGCTGGGTGACAACGGCAAGAGCCCGCGCATCATCAAGACCATACGCGGCAGCGGCTATATGCTGATCGCCGAAGTCCACGAGATCCCGTAACAGGCAGGCTGTACGGCGAGAGGCACGAGTGGCCTTGAACGGCAAAAGAGAGGCCCATGACGGGTCAACGGCAAGGCTGCAGAGGTAACCACCCCATGCTGATCGACAAGAGGCGCGAAAATCCGTGAGAACGAGATGGTTCTGGCGGGCCCTGGTGCCCCGCTCCCTGCTGTCGCGGATGCTGCTGCTGTTGCTGCTCGCCATCCTGCTCTCCCAGACCATACTCACCGGCATCTGGATGCAGCAGATCCAGAAGCGGGAGCTGGAGGGCATGCTCAGCACCACCCGCAACCTGGCGCTGTCGGCCGCCTCCACCGTCAACTTCTTCAAGTCCCTGCCCCTGCAGTACCGCCACATCGCGCTGGATCAGCTGCGCAACATGGGGGGCAGCCGCTTCTTCGTGTCCCTGAACGAGGAGGAGATCCACATCAGCGCCATCCCCGACAGCGAGCGCAAGACGCTGGTGCTGAAGGAGGTGCAGGAGGTGCTGACCCGCAAGCTCTCCGACGCCATGGCCATCAAGGTGGACTTCTCCCGTCCCGAGGAGCTGCACGTCTTCAACAACGACACCCTGCTGGCGGACCTCCCCTCCTCCTGGGCCCGCTACACCCTGTCGCTGGAGCCCATCAATCCGCCGGTGCTGGTGACCCAGATCGAGATAGAGCCGGGGGAGTGGCTCTACCTGGCGGCCCTGCTGCCCGCCCCCTATATGACGCTGGATGACACAGTGATGCCGAGCAATCAGGTGCGCTTCATCGCCCTGATGACGGTCTTCCTCTGCTTCTTCACCTTCATGCTGGTGCGCTGGCAGACCCGCCCCCTGCGCCGGCTGGCCAAGGCGGCGGTCAACCTCGGCAAGGACATCGACCAGCCGTCGCTCAAAGAGGAGGGAGCCTCCGAGATCGTGGCTGCGACCCGCGCCTTCAACATCATGCAGCAACGCATCCGCCGCTTCATCGACGACAGGGAGCGGCTGTTCAGCTCCATCTCCCACGATCTCAAGACCCCCATCACCCGGCTGCGGCTGCGAGTCGAGCTGCTCGACGACGAGGTGCAGATCGCCAAGTTCAACAAGGATCTCGACGAGCTGGAGCTGATGGTGAAAGGGGCGCTGCAGACGGTGAAGGAGACCGACATCCACGAGAACCTCGAGCAGATCGACATCAACGCCCTGCTGGAGCAGATGGCGGAGTCCATGAACCTGCACGAGGATCTGCTCACCATCGAGGGGCACTGCAAGTGGCCCTACCGCGGCAAGCTGCTGGCTCTCAAGCGCTGCATCGGCAACCTGGTGGACAACGGCATCAAGTACGGCCAGAGGGTGCGCGTCATCATCATGGATGACGCCGAGATGCTGATCCTCTTCATCATGGACGAGGGCCCCGGCCTGCCGGAAGATCAGTTCGAACGCATCTTCGAGCCCTACTATCGCCTCAGCAACGACCCCTCCGGGACCGGGCTGGGCCTTGGCATCGCCCGCAACATCGCCCACGCCCACGGCGGCGATCTGGTGCTGGAAAATCGCCCCCAGGGCGGCCTGCAGGCCACCCTCTCCCTACCAAGGCAGTAATGTATGAAGTGGTTGTCGTTTTCTGTCATCGCCCTGCTCTCCCTGCCCGTTCGCGCCTCCCAGGTGGAGGTACTGCACTGGTGGACCTCCGGCGGCGAGGCCAAGGCGGTGGAAGTGCTCAAGTCGGAATGGGCCGAGCAGGGCAACCAGTGGAACGACTTCGCCGTGCAGGGCGGGGGCGGCAAGAGCGCCATGACAGTGCTCAAGAGCCGGGCCCTGGCGGCCAACCCGCCGGAGGCGGCCCACCTCAAGGGGTACGAGCTGCACGAGTGGGGCAGTCTGGGCTTCCTGCGCGATCTCACCCCCATGGCCGAGCACCTCGGCTGGTACCCGCAACTGCCGCCCATGGTGCGGGAGACCCTGAGCCAGAACGGCGCCCTGATGGCGGTGCCCACCGGCATCCACAGGGTCAACTGGCTGTGGCTCAACCGCAAGGCGTTCGAGCGGCTGGGGCTCAGGCCCCCCACCGACTGGGCCCAGTTCGTGGCGGTGGCGGAACAGTTCAAGGAGAAAGGCATCACCCCGCTCGCCATCGGCAACGAACCCTGGCAGCTCGCGGTGCTGTTCGAGACGGTAGCCCTCGGCGAAGGGGGCAAGACCTTCTACCGCAAGGCCTTCCTCGAGCAGGACAGCGCCACCCTGACCGGCCCCGACATGGTGCGGGTACTGACCCGCTTCCAGCAGCTGCGCGCCTATGTGCCGGAGAAATACGCCGGCCTGAAGTGGCACCAGGCCACCAACCTGCTGGAGAGCGGCGGTGCCGCCATGCAGGTGATGGGAGACTGGGTCAAGGGGGAGCTGAGCGCCGGCAACTACCGGCCCGGTGAGGATATCGAGTGCCTGCCGAGCCCCGGCAGTGCCGGGCTGTTCAGCTACAACCTCGACTCCATCGCCATGTTCAAGCAGCGGGACCCCGCCCAGCTGCAGGCCCAGGGCGAGCTGGCCAGGCTGCTGATGACGCCGAGATTCCAGGAGGAGTTCAACCGGGTGAAGGGGTCCATTCCGGCGCTCATCAAGCCGGACATGAGCAAGTTTGACCGCTGCGCCATCCGCTCCTATCAGGATTTCCTCCACGCCGAGCAGCAGGACAACCTGCTGCCCAGCATGGCGGAGGGGATGGCGGTGCCGACCAACATGCGTCAGGGGATCATGGATGTGCTGAGCAGTTTCTTCAACGATGCCAGGGCCAACCCGGAGCAGACGGCGCTGCAGCTGGAGCGCGCCATGCGCTCGACCCGATCCGGCGCGGAGCAGAAATGACAAAGGCGGAACCTGTCCGCCTTTGAATGCCGAGAGCCTGGCTCTCAGGAGGGATCGTTCTCGTCCTCATCCTCGTCGTAATAGTCGCTGAGCTCGATCCAGAGCCCCAGCCCTATCATCACCATGGAGCCGAACCAGGTACCGGTATTACCGATCGGGCTGCCCAGCACTATCATGGCGAACGACAAGAACCCCATGCCCGCGTAGGCTTGCAATCTGCCGTAGGAGACCTGCATATTCACACCTCCTTGTTGAATATGGTTCAATTTTTATATTACTCATCGAGCGGAGCCTGGGTAGAGCCGGTTCACATTTTGGTAGCATATGCTGCATAACCGCACCGTGGTTTGATTATTTTTTCGCCGTGAGTATCATTGCTGGCTGAATTGGTTGAAGGTTGATTATTGATGAGTGCTTTATTCTGCGACGCAACTCATGAGTTGGACGCAATCGGGCTTCGTTGCCCGGAACCCGTGATGATGGTTCGCAAGAAAGTGCGGCTGATGGCCGAGGGAGAGACCCTGCTGGTCAGCGCCGACGATCCCTCCACCACCCGCGACATTCCCAGCTTCTGCCGCTTCATGGACCACACCCTGGTCGCCAGCGAGACAGAGCAGGCCCCTTATCGCTATCTGATCCGCAAGGGTCAATAAGCCCAGTACCGGAGCAATCCATGACGATTACCCGAATCGGCACCACGGCCCGCTGGTCTGATGTTGTCATCCACAACGGCACCCTCTATGTGGTGGAAGTGCCCGCCACCGAGACCGCCGACATTCACCAGCAGACCCGTGAGGTGCTGGAAAGCCTGCAGCGTCTGTTGGAAGCCAACGGCTCCGGCGTCGACAAGATACTGATGGCCAACATCTATCTCAAAGACATCGCCGATATCGGAGCCTTCAACGCCCAGTGGGACGCCTGGATCCCTGCGGGTACAGCCCCGGTTAGAGCTTGCGTACAGGCCCGCCTCGCCCACGAAGGCTACAAGGTGGAAGTGCAGCTGACCGCCGCCGTCTAAGATTTCCCTGGCTTGAGATAGCAAGAGGCCCCGCCATGACTGGCGGGGCCTCTTTATTTGGCGCGAACCGGGCCGCTTAGGCGGTCGGGGTCAGGGTGATGGTCACCCGGCGGTTCTGGGCCTTGCCCTCGGCGGTGCTGTTGGTGGCCACCGGCTGATCCGGGCCCACACCGCTGATGGCGATGCGGCTGCCCGCCACGCCCTGACCGATCAGCTGGGCGGCGACGGCATCGGCGCGATCGCGGGAGAGCTTCATGTTCAGCTCGCGGGAGCCGGTGCTGTCGGTGTGACCGACCACGTTCAGCCGGGTCTTGTCGAACTCGGCCACCACCATGGCCACGCCGGACAGGGTGTTGGCACCGGCCGCCTTCAGCTGGGCGCTGGAGCTGTCGAAGGTGACGTTGTTCGGCATGTTCAGGATCAGCTCGTCACCGTTGCGGGTCACGCTGACCCCGGTACCTTGCAGCTTCTCGCGCAGCTTGGCCTCCTGCACGTCCATGTAGTAACCGATACCGCCACCCAGAGCCGCACCGGCCGCCACGCCGGTCAGGATGCCCTTCTTGCGATCCCCCTTGCTGGAGGAGAGTGCCCCCACGGCGGCGCCGGTCGCCGCACCGGCCAGTGCGCCCCAGGCCCCCTTGGAGGTCTGGGATTCACCGGTATAGGGGTTGGTGGTGCAGCCAGTGATGGCGACGGTCAGGGCAAGGGCAGGAACCAGTTTCTTGAAATGCATGAAAAATCTCCGAAAAAGAACGACGCTAGCCGATGGCCGCGCATTCTAACCCAGAGAGGCGCCAGAGTGTGACGCTGAGGATCGACAAAGCGCCACAAGGAAACCGGGTCTCCTTGTGGCGCAAAGATGGCGGAACCTGCACCCTGCAGGTCGGGCATCAATATTTGATGTCGCGGGCCTGGTCTCGCCCTTCCTGCTTGTTCTCGCGGTGCTCCTGGCGGCAGTCGGCGTTGCCGACCAGCCCCTCGCGGCACTCCTGCTTGGCGTCTCGGGATTCCTGACGGGTGTCCTGACGCACATCGCGGGCCTCGCGCCGCTGCCTGGCCTGCTCGGTGGCTTGCACGGGCAGTACCGTCGACAGGGCGGTGGCCGCCAGCAGCATGAATACAAATTTCTTCATGATGACTCCTGAAAGGGATGAAACGCAGCGGATCGGCGTCTCTCAATTATACACCGAGCCCGGTGGGGCCCGGCACATCAGTACTTGACGTCGCGCGCCTCGTCGCGGGCGTCCTGCTTGCTGTCGCGGTGGTCCTGGCGGCAGTCGGCATTGCCGACCAGCCCCTCGCGGCACTCCTGCTTGGCATCGCGGGACTCCTGACGGCTGTCCTGGCGGATGTCACGGGCATCCTGGCGCTGCTCGCCCTGGTTGGTGGCCTGGGCCGGTACGGCGGCAAGCAGGGTGCAGGCGGTCAGCAGGGCGGCGCCCAGGCGAGAGATGGCAATGGTCATGGGAACTCCAATAAAGGTTGACGGCGGGGGTAGCGAGCCCGGCCTCAATACTTGATATCGCGAGCCGCTTCACGGGCATCTTGCTTGTGGTGGCGATGCTCCTGACGGCAGTCTGCATTGCCAAGGAACTCTTCCTGGCGGCAGTCGCGCTTCTGTTCGCGGGACTCCTGGCGGACTTCCTGGCGCAGATCCCGCGCGTCGCGGCGCTGCTGGGCTTGTTCGGTGGCCTGGGCCGGCAGGGCCACCAACAGGGTGCAACCGGCCAGCAGGGCTGACAGCAACGCGTTACGGCCAAAGCGAGGAGTTGAGGTTTTCATGTCGAGGCTCCTGTATGGATGGACTGACGTCGGGGCGGTCACGGGGATCAGTACTTGACGTCGCGGGCCTTCTCGCGCACGTCCTGCTTCACCTCACGCTTGTCCTGGCGGCACTCGTAGTTGTCCTTCTGGTCGTTCTCGCGGCAATCCTGCTTGGCGTCGCGGATCTCGGGACGCACCTCCTGGCGCACGTCGCGGGAGTCCTGGCGATCGGTCGCCTGGGCGGGCAGGGTCGCCAGCAGGGAGCAACTGGCCAGCAGCAGGCTGGCGAGGGTACGGGGGCGGAATGAATTCAGTGACATAGGGAAATCCTCGTGATGAATATCCCGATTCTGGGCAGCCACGACTGTATGCCGGCTGTACCGACAGCGAAAATGGGCTCCCCACGGTGGCGGCTTCTGGCATGGCAGGGACCAGCCAGCCATGCTCGTTCATCATGGCAACCACCGGCCTCCCGAGGCACCGACCAGGGTGACACAGGTGACCTTGCAAGCCCCGGCAGAGACATCCTCGAGGTGTGCGAGGCGCTGAGCCAGGTCCTTCAACCCTGTTGATTCGGGCCCAAAGAAGAAGGGAGGCCCAGGCCTCCCTTCTTCGCTCACTCCCCCATTCACTCCGGCATCGCTTGCTGGCATTCGGCGTGACAGGGGCAGGTCACCAGATGATCGTTCACCATGCCCACCGCCTGCATAAAGGCGTAGCAGATGGTGCTGCCGACGAAGGTAAAGCCGCGTTTTTTCAGGGCTTTTGACATGGCATCCGACTCCGGCGAGGTCGCCGGAATGTCGCCGTTGCCCTGACGCTGGTTGACCATGGGGGCGCCGCCCACGAAGCCCCACAGATAATCGACAAAGTCGATGCCTTCGGCCTCCAGCGCCAGATAGGCGCGGGCGTTTTTGATGATCGACTGCACCTTGAGCCGGTTGCGAATGATGCCGGTATCTTGCATCAGCCGCTCCACGTCCCGGTCGTCGAACCGGGCGATGCGCACCGGATCGAAGTCCGCATAGGCGCGATGGTAGCTCTCGGTGCGCTTGAGGATGGTGATCCACGACAGCCCCGCCTGCTGGCCGTCGAGGCAGAGCTTGGCAAACAGCTCGCGCGGGTCACGGACCGGCCTGCCCCACTGCTTGTCATGGTATTCGATGTATTCCGGGTCCTTGGTCACCCAGGCGCAGCGCAGTTCCATTTCCTCTCCCCTGTCATTTCATCGGCCATCGGCAGGCCGCTTGTGTCGGCGACATCATAGGGCAAGCGGCAGCATAGCCCCACTAATCCCCTGTAATTTCGCCTATTATCCGACCATGCCAGACGGTATACTCCCTCGGTTCACATTCAGCAAATCTTGCTCTGATTTCATTTCGCGCGAAAAACACTATGCAAAAATTCGATGTCAAAACCTTTCAGGGCCTGATCCTGCAGTTGCAGGACTATTGGTCCCGCCAGGGCTGTACCATCATTCAGCCGCTGGATATGGAAGTGGGTGCCGGTACCTCCCACCCCATGACCTGCCTGCGCGCCCTGGGCCCGGAGCCCATCGCCTGCGCCTACGTTCAACCGTCCCGCCGTCCCACCGACGGCCGCTACGGTGAGAACCCGAACCGCCTGCAGCACTACTACCAGTTCCAGGTGATCATCAAGCCTTCCCCCGACAACATCCAGGAACTCTATCTGGGCTCCCTGAAGGAGCTGGGCATGGATCCCGAGATCCACGACATCCGCTTCGTGGAAGACAACTGGGAAAACCCGACCCTGGGCGCCTGGGGTCTGGGCTGGGAAGTGTGGCTGAACGGCATGGAAGTGACCCAGTTCACCTACTTCCAGCAGGTTGGCGGCCTCGAGTGCAAGCCGGTCACCGGCGAGATCACCTATGGTCTCGAGCGCCTGGCCATGTACATCCAGGGCGTGGACAGCGTCTACGACCTGGTCTGGTCCGACGGCCCCCTGGGCAAGACCACCTACGGCGACGTCTTCCACCAGAACGAGGTGGAGCAGTCCACCTACAACTTCGAGCACGCCGACGTGGACTTCCTGTTCCACTGCTTCGAGCAGTACGAGAAGGAAGCCCAGAGCCTGCTGGCATTGGAGAAGCCGCTGCCGCTGCCCGCCTATGAGCGCATCCTCAAGGCCGCGCACTCCTTCAACCTGCTGGATGCCCGCAAGGCCATCTCGGTCACCGAGCGTCAGCGCTACATATTGCGCATTCGCACCCTGACCAAGGCCGTGGCCGAGGCCTATTACGCCTCCCGCGAGGCGCTGGGCTTCCCCATGTGCCAACGTGGCAATAACGAGCAGCAAGGTTAAGGAACGGACATGGCACAACATACATTTCTGGTAGAGATCGGCACCGCCGAGCTGCCACCCAAGGCCCTGCGCTCCCTGGCCGAAGCCTTTGCCGACAACCTCAAGAGCGAACTGACCAAGGCCGACCTGGCCTTCGGCGACGTCGAGTGGTTCGCCTCCCCGCGCCGTCTGGCGCTGAAGGTGAGCGCACTGGCCGGCGAACAGCCGAGCAAGAGCGTCGAGAAACGCGGCCCGGCCGTGGCCCAGGCGTTCGATGCCGACGGCAAGCCGACCAAGGCCGCCGAAGGCTGGGCCCGTGGCAACGGCATCACAGTCGAACAGGCCGAGCGTCTGATCACCGACAAGGGTGAGTGGCTGGTTCACAATGCCCGCGTCGAAGGCCGCCCGGCCCGCGAACTGCTGGGTGAGCTTGTCGCTTCATCTCTGGCCAAGCTGCCCATCCCCAAGATGATGCGCTGGGGCGACAAGACCATCCAGTTCGTGCGTCCTGTCTTCACCGTGACCCTGCTGCTGGATGGGGATCTGGTCCCCGCCCACATTCTGGGGATCGACTCTGCCCGCACCCTGCGCGGTCACCGCTTCATGGGCGAGAGCGAGATCACCATCGACAACGCCAGCCAGTACCCGCAGATCCTGCAGGAGCGCGGCAAGGTCATCGCCGACTTCATGGCGCGCAAGGCCAGGATCAAGGCTGACGTCGAGGCCGCCGCGGCCGCCTTCGGTGGCGTGGCCGATCTGGACGACGCCCTGCTGGAAGAAGTCACCGCCCTGGTCGAATGGCCCGTGGTGCTGACCGCCAACTTCGAAGAGAAGTTCCTGGCCGTGCCGGCCGAGGCCCTGGTGCACACCATGAAGGGCGACCAGAAGTACTTCCCGGTCTACGACCAGAGCGGCAAGCTGCTGCCGAAGTTCATCTTCGTCACCAACATCGAGTCCAAGGACCCGAGCCAGATCATCAGCGGCAACGAGAAGGTGGTGCGCCCCCGTCTGTCTGACGCCGAGTTCTTCTTCAAGACCGACCTCAAGCAGAAGCTGGCCGACCGCCTGCCGCGCCTCGAGACCGTGCTGTTCCAGCAACAGCTGGGGACCGTGCGTGCCAAGGCCGCCCGCATCGAGGCCATGGCCGGCTTTATCGCCGCCAAGGTCGGTGCCGACGTGGGCCAGGCCCAGCGTGCCGGTCTGCTCTCCAAGTGCGATCTGATGACCAACATGGTCGGCGAGTTCACCGACACCCAGGGTGTCATGGGGATGCACTACGCCCGTCACGACGGCGAAGCCGAGGCGGTGGCCCTGGCCCTGAACGAGCAGTACATGCCGCGCTTCGCCGGCGATGCCCTGCCGTCCGGCCTGGTCTCCTGCGCCGTGGCCCTGGCCGACAAGTTCGACACCCTGGCCGGTATCTTCGGCATCGGCATGCTGCCCAAGGGTGACAAGGATCCGTTCGCCCTGCGCCGCGCCGCCATCGGTGCCCTGCGCATCATGACCGAGAAGCAGCTGGATCTGGATCTGGTGGAGCTGGTCGAAGAGGCCGTCAGCGTCTACGGTGACAAGCTCACCAACAAGACAGTCGTCACCGACGTGGTCGACTTTATGCTGGGCCGCTTCCGCGCCGCCTATCAGGACGAAGGCATAGGTGCCGACGTGGTGCTGGCCGTGCTGGCCCGCCGCCCGACCCGTCCGCTGGACTTCGATCGCCGCGTCAAGGCCGTCAGCCACTTCCGCACCCTGGATGCAGCCCTGGCCCTGGCCGCCGCCAACAAGCGCGTGAGCAACATTCTGGCCAAGGTCGAAGGCGATCTGCCGACTGCCGTCAAACCGGAACTGCTGGTCGATGCTGCCGAGCAGGCGCTGGCCACCCAGGTTGCAGCACTGCAAGCCGAACTGGCCCCGCTGTTCGCTGCCGGTGACTATCAGGCCGCCCTCACCCGTCTGGCCGCCCTGCGCGAGCCGGTCGACACCTTCTTCAACGAGGTGATGGTGATGGCCGACGACGAGGCCCTCAAGGCCAACCGTCTGGCACTGCTGAACAACCTGCGCAACCTGTTCCTGCAAGTCGCGGATATCTCCCTGCTGCAGTGATTCTGGTTGAGTAAGTGATATTAAAAACGGCGCCGAGAGGTGCCGTTTTTTATCGAAAAAGATGTATGGAGATGGTATTCACCTGACAGTTGCCCACAAAAGGGAGTGGTCATACGGCTTCAAACCGGATAACAAAACGGTACCCCTACCGTGTTAT
>NZ_JBFODA010000029.1:0-31184 GCF_040908055.1 Aeromonas sp. R7-4 | reverse complement strand
TCGATGGCGGCGGCAACGGTGACCACGCCGGTGGCGGGATCGATGGCAAACAGGCCGCCGGGATTGCCGGACAGGCTGTAGGTGACGGCATTGGTGGTGGCGTCGGCGTCGCTGGCAAAGGCGGTGACGCCGACCAGGGAGCCGATGGCGATGTTCTCGTCGACGGTATTGGCGGCGGCGTTGGTGTCGGTCGGGGTAGTGACATCGAACTCGTCGACATCGTTGATGGCGATGGTGAAAGCCTGCTCGTCGAAGGCACTGCCATCGGAGACGCGTACCACCACTTCATAGGTGCTGTCGCCGTTGCTGTCGCCCGGGCTTTCCCGGTTGGGCGCGTTGACAAACGACAGGACGCCGGTGTTGGGATTTATGGTGAAGAGTCCTGCATCGGCGCCACCGACTATGGTGTAGGTCAGCAGCGCACCGAAGTCCGGGTCACTGGCCGTCACTGTGGTGACCACAGTGGTGTTTTCGTCGATGGCCAGAGCAGCCGAACTGCCGCCCCCGTTGGAGGTGATGGTGGGGCCGTTGTTCTGCACACCGAGGAAGTCGGTGTTGCTCAGGTCCTTGAGACCGTCGAGTTTGATCACCAGATCGGCCTGGCCGTCGCCGTTGGTATCGGCCTTGACGTAGGTGGCATTCTGCCCGGCGTTCTGCTCGTACCAGACACCGTTGATCAGGGAGGTGGTGCCTCCCCACTTGAGGTCGGTGGAACCCAGCAACGGGCGCAGGTCGATCTTGTCGTTGTCCGGGTTGGCGTCATGCACACCGGAAAAGTCACGGATAGTATCCATCCCGCCACTATTGGATTCCATCGCGCTCTGGTAGACGAAGAGGTCATTGCCGCTGCCGCCGCTCAGCAGATCGGCGCCATTGCCGCCCTGGAGGGTATCGTCACCGCCTTCACCGTAGACGGTGTCGTTGCCGTTGCCGGCATAGATATAGTCGTTGCCGCCACTTGCATGGCCATCGCCGTTGTCGCCATAGATGGTCTCCGAGCCATTGCCGCCGTAGATGGTGTCGCTGCCGGCGAGGGCTCGGCTCTGCTGCCGGTAGTCATCCCAGCCGTCGCCGTAGATGACGTCGTTACCGTTCTCGCTGTTGACAAGCGATGTCCCGATGACGTCGTTGCCGGATCCTCCATAGACGAGGTCCTGGCCGTTGCCGCCGGAGAGGGTATCGTCCCCGAGCCCGCCGTAGAGGGTATCCTCGCCGTTGCCGCCCAGCAGGGTGTCGCTCCCGCTGCCGCCGTCGAGCATGTCACTGCCATTGCCTCCATCTATGAGGTCGGCTCCTGTGCCGCCAAAGAGAGAGTCGTTTTTATTGGTGCCGCTGATGTCAGCCATGGGTCTGCTCCTTCAGAAAGCGGGAAGATGATTCGGTATGGAGACAAGATCGCCGTCCTGGCCATCTGCTCTTGCACCGCGCAACTCTTCACCTGGTGCAACTGTCGGGGATCTCTTTCACCAGCAGTTGCAGGTCTTTGATTTTGATGGCCATACCGGTGAGAGGGCCGTCCCGGTCTCGCCGCACTATCTGCCCGCAACACCGGATCTTCATGGCACCGTGCGTCACCCCCGGATCGAGATCGAAGCAGACGTCACTCCCTTCGTTCTCAGGCGTGGCGGCCTCCTCGAGTTGCAGGTAGCAGCCCCCGATGCTGATGTCCCGGGTGAACCCTGTCTGGCCCGAGAGCCGGACAGGTATCACCGTCCTGATGCGCTCATGCTGGCGAGCATGGATATGTGTGGGTGTTGTCATGCCGATTAGCCTAGGCCAGAAGAGGAAGATGAAAAATGGAAGAATCAGACCGATTTATGCGGGACAAAGTGTCGGTCGACCCAGGACAAAACCAGGATATTTCGACTAATTTGAGAGGGGACCATTGTCAGGCAGGATGCCTGTCACGTTGTCGTAGGCGTAGGGGGCGGGGTATGGATACCAGAATCAATGTCATCGTGATCTGCGACTTGCCGATTGTCGCATGGGGGTTGCGCGGGGCCATTAACGCTCAGCCCAACGAGATGGACGTCATCGCTTGCGTGGCCGATCCCGTCGAGGCTGTGCCGTGGATGGTGCCGGGCAAGACGTGTGTCGTCCTGTTCGATCTGGATGGCCGCAACGGCATCGACCAAATTCCGCCCCTGCTGTGCGATACCCACGTGCGCGTGCTGGTGATCGCCACTGCGCAGGGCACCGAACTGCAGGAGAGAGCGGTATTGGCCGGGGCCTGCGGCGCCATCAGCAAGCGGGAACCGGTGGAGGTGCTGTACAAGGCCATCCGCAAGGTGCACGGGGGCGAGTACTGGGTCGATCGCGCCGCCACCGAGCGGATCCTGATGGCCATCGCGAGGGAGAAGGGGGCTCACCACGCCGAGCAGGCGAAGATAGCGCGGCTGACCCGCAAGGAGAGACTGACCATCGCGGCCATTACCCTGGGCGTCGATGCCAATACCCTCGAGATCGCGCGGCGCCTCAACATCAGTGAGCACACCCTGCGCAATCACCTGACATCCATTTACGCCAAGCTGGGCATTCGCAATCGAATGGGCCTCTATGCCTATGCACAGAAGCATGCGCTGACAGAGCAAGGCTCCCAGACCTGAAACGCCTGTCGGCCTCCCAAGGCTGCGATGATCTTGCCGCAGGCCACCGGGGCCCGCGTGATGAAGGGGCCGGGGGCCCTTGTCGGGTGGAGAGTCAGCTATGGCCTTGGCAAGAGGGGGAGGGCATGGATGGCAATGGGCAGGGGAAGGCCCATCAGAGTTCGTGGGCGTGGAATCCCTTGCGATAGCGGGCTTCACAGCGCGGACAGCGCTGCAGGCTGGGATCCTGATCGAGCTGTTCGACGATGAGCGGCTCCTCGCAATCGGAGCAGAGGCCATAGAGCCCCAGCTCCATCTGGCAAAGCGCGGCGTCGATGCGCTTGAGGCGCGCCACGCTCTGCTCCACCTTGGGCAGATCGAGGCGACCGGTCAGGTCCACCAGCTGATCCCGCTCGCAGGATGCCACCTTCTGTGCCCAGTCGTCACGTCGACAGGCCTTGAGCTGGCCTATCAGCTCTTCTCTTGTTTGTGCCCAATCGGTCAGCAGGCGCTCATGCCATTCGGCCAACCGGGCTTGCGTCACTTCACACACAGCAGCCCCCAAAGACGAGTGATAAAACTCGGCCAGTATAGGGAAACCCGCGGTTTATCAAGATGACATGAGTCAAGTAAAAGTGGGTTAGCTCACAGTTTTCGCGGCTTGCAGCAAGGCGTCCCGGATAGGTCCTGTCTCTTTGTGCAGACGAATCTCCTGGAAAAGTACGGCAGCCTGGGGATATTCACGCTTGAGATAGCTGAACCACTGCTTGATCCGGCTGGGATAGTAGTCGGCCTTCTCGCTCGCCAGATCCTGCTCGGTGTAGGTCACCATCAGCTGCAGCACCTCGGCCCAGCTCATGTGGGGGCACCCCGTCTTCATCACATTGGCCAGGTTGGGCAGCGAGATGGCACCGCGTCCCACCATGAGGGCGTCGCAGCCGGAGACCCGGGCGCAGGTCAGGGCATCCTGGTGATCCCAGATCTCGCCGTTGGCGGTGACGGGAATGGGCAGGGCGCGGCGAATGGCGTCCACGTACTCCCAGTGGGCCGGGGCCTTGTAGCCTTCGCGCTTGGTGCGGGCATGGACTGCCAGCTCGTTGGCCCCTCCCTGATAGACGGCCTGGGCGTTGTCCAGATAGAGCTCCTTGTCATCATAACCCAGGCGGATCTTGGCACTGACCGGCAGGTGAGCGGGCACCGCGTCCCGTACCGCCTTGACGATGCGATAGACGGTTTCGGGCTCCTTGAGCAGCACGGCGCCCCCCTTGCTCTTGTTGACCGTGGGGGCGGGGCAGCCGAAGTTGAGATCCACGCCGGGGGAGCCGAGCTCGATGGCTCGCACTGCGTTTTCGGCGAGCCATTCCGGGTGCTGGCCCAGCAGCTGCACCCGTACCGGGGTGCCGGCGCGGGTCTTGCCATCCTGTCTGAGCTCGGGGCAGAGACGATGGAATACCTTGGCGGGCAGCAGCTGATCGACCACCCGGATGAATTCGCTGACGCAGAGGTCGTAATCGTTGACGGAGGTGAGCACCTCCCGCATCAGGTGATCCAGGACCCCCTGCATGGGGGCCAAAATAACGCGCATAGCTGCTTCCGAAGACAAGGGGAGAAAAAAGAGCGCAGATTGTAGTGGCAATGGCCGGGATTGTCAGCCGTCTGGCCACTCGATGAACCCAATCGATGGCCGCCGCCTGGGCCAGTCTGTCAGCTTCAGGGCCAACTCTGTTAGGCTAAAGGCAGAGATGCATTCAGAGGAGTACCCATGAAACGCTGGTGTCTGATGGCCTTGGGCTGGCTTGCCTTCGCCACCGGGATAGTCGGGATAGTCCTGCCCCTGCTGCCGACGACGCCCTTCATGCTGCTGGCGGCGGCCCTCTTTGCCCGATCCTCCCCCCGGTTTCACCGCTGGATGCTGGCTCACCCCTGGTTCGGCCCCCCCATCCTCGACTGGCAGCAGTATCGCGGCATTCGCCGTCATGCCAGACGTCGGGCGTTCGTCTTCATCCTGATCTCGTTCTCGGTGTCGCTCCTGGTGGTACCGCTGCCCTGGGTGAGGTGGTCGCTCGTTGTCATAATGGTGATCCTGCTCACCTGGTTGATGCGTCTGCCTGTGCTGGAGCCGGTTGCAATGAAGAAGTGAAATCCCTAAGCTATCGCGGCAATAATGCTATGGAGTCGGCTCGTCATTTTTGCGTGACGGGCCTTTTTATTGCCCCCAGGCGGAGATCCTATGTGCCGCCATAGCTGGGCTCAAAAAAATAAGCGGTCAAATAATGAATCCGGATACCCTGAAGTTTATCGAAGCGAGCATCAAGACCATTCCCGACTACCCGAAGCCGGGCGTCCTGTTTCGCGACATCACCAGCCTGATCGAGAATGCCGAGGCCTTCAAGGCCACCATCGATCTGCTGGCCGATCATTACCGTGATCAAGGGATCACCAAGATCGTCGGTACCGAGGCCCGCGGCTTCATCTTCGGCGCCCCGGTCGCCTACGCCATGGGGCTGGGTTTTGTGCCGGTGCGCAAGCCTGGCAAGCTGCCCCGCAGCGTCATCGAGGAGTCCTACGCCCTCGAGTACGGCACCGATACCCTGCAGTTGCACACCGATGCCATCGTGCCCGGTGACAAGGTGCTGGTAGTGGACGATCTGCTGGCCACCGGCGGCACCGTCGATGCCACCGTCAAGCTCATCCGCCGTGCCGGCGGTGAGGTGGTCGATGCCGCCTTCATCATCTCCCTGCCGTCCCTCGGTGGCGAGGCTCGCCTGACCGCCGCCGGCGTCAAGGTGATCTCCCTGGTGGAACTCGCGGGCGAGTAACCCCCCTGGCAGGCGGGCCTCGTCAACCTGCCGCCAGCCTCAGACCGGTGCCTGAATGGGCACCGGTTTGAAATTCAAGCGATCCCTCCCAAGGCGGCCGATAGTCCATACAGCCCTCCCGCCATTTGTGTTAGCATCCAGCCTCAATGCCTCGTTTTCCAGCATCGAGATCTATGAGCTATCAGGTTCTGGCGCGCAAATGGCGCCCCCATACGTTTGAACAAGTGGTTGGCCAGCAGCATGTGCTGACCGCCTTGACCAATGCCCTGGATCAGGGGCGGCTGCACCATGCCTATCTGCTGAGCGGCACCCGCGGGGTCGGCAAGACCACCATAGCCCGCATCCTGGCCAAGAGCCTCAACTGCGAGCAGGGGATCAGCAGCCATCCGTGCGGCGTATGCGATACCTGCCGCGAAATCGATCAGGGCAATTTCGTCGATCTGCTGGAGATCGATGCGGCCTCCCGCACCAAGGTGGAAGACACCCGCGAACTGCTGGACAACGTGCAGTACCGCCCGGCCCGCGGCCGCTTCAAGGTGTACCTCATCGACGAGGTGCACATGCTGTCGCGCCATAGCTTCAATGCGTTGCTCAAAACCCTGGAAGAGCCGCCCCCCTATGTGAAGTTCCTGCTGGCCACCACGGATCCGCAGAAGCTCCCCATCACCATCTTGTCGCGCTGCCTGCAGTTTCACCTCAAGAGCCTGGATCAGACCCAGATCGCCAAGCAGCTGGAGTGGGTGCTGGACAGGGAAGGCCAGCCGTTCGAGCCGCGCGCCTTGCTGGCGTTGGCCAAGGCGGCCGACGGCAGCATGCGCGACGCCCTGAGCCTGACGGATCAGGCGCTGGCCCACGGCAACGGCAGCGTGCGGCTCGACGCCGTGCTCGCCATGCTGGGGACACTCGATCATCACCACCTGCACCAGCTGCTGGAGGCGGTGCTGCGCCAGGACGCCCCGGCCACCATGGCCAAGATCACCGAAATCGCCACCCTGGGGCCGGATTTTGATCAGCTTCACGCCGAGCTGGAAGCCTTGCTCCATCGCGTCGCCATGGCCCAATTGCTGCCGGCCAGCGTACAGGAGCAGGGTGCGGATGCCGATGCCCTGTTGCAGCTCGCCCAGGCCATGAGCCCGGAGGAGGTGCAGCTCTGCTACCAGATCGTGCTCGGCGGGCGCAAGGATCTGCCCTGGGCGCCCGACGGGCGTACCGCGCTGGAGATGACCTGCCTGCGGATGCTGGCCTTTTCGCCGCGCCGCGAGGTACTGCACCCCGCCAATCTGACGGCCCTGCCCCCTTCCATGGCAGGGCTGGTCACCTCCTCTGCGGTGGGGAGGGAGACTGGTTCGATCCCGCCGGGAAAGCCTCAAGGGGCTGAGCCAGCCCCGCATCAGGGGACCAGGGCGATCGGTGCGAGCGAACCCGCAGCCATGGCGGCGAGCGGCCCCATGCCTGAGTTGCAGGCCGATGCACCGGCACCCGGTGACGATGAGCCCAATGCGAGCCTCTTTGCCGAGCAGAGCGAGCTGCTGCAAGCCGCAGAGCACATGGGGTACGAGGTGCAGTCCATGGCGCCTGAGGCGAGACCGGACGACCAGGTCGCCGCAAAGGAGGTCAGCGAGCCCGAATCGTCGCATTCTTCTCATGATGCCCCCGCTCCCGCGCCAGCCCAGGAGCCCGAGGCGGCGCCTTCGGCGGCCTCCAGCATGCAGAGCCTGCTGGGCAAGCGCAATCTGCTGCGCAGTCGCCTGCGCGGCGAGCAGAGCGCGGGCACCGCGCCCGCCCGGACGACCCCCAAACCGCTGGCTGTCGCAAAACCTGCGCCTGGTGTGCAAGCCGCCGTCCCCTCGTCCCTGGTTGCCGAACTACCTGTGGCGCGACCGGATAGTCAGGGGCAAGCGCCCGCCCTGGGGTATGACGACCTGCCGCCCCTCGATGCCTATGAAGAGAGCGGCAGTGACTACGAAGAGTATCTGAATCAAGGTTTCAGCGACGGGTTCGCCAGCGCCCTGCTGCCGGAGCGGGCGGCACCGGCCCCTCATCCTGCCACTGTGACCATGGCTCCCCCGGAGCAGGACCTGCCGCCCTGGGATCTGGACGCTGACGTCAGCCTGCGGGCCACGGCACCGTCGACTGCGCCGCTCTCGCCTCCCGTGGCCGAGCCTCAGGAGGCTGTGAGCAGGCCGGAACCCGCCGTCCCGGTGATGGAGACCATCGACTGGGACGCGCTGGAAAATGACGATCAGCCGGAGGAGGCGGGGGAGGTTTCCCGTCTGATCCCGTCCTCTCTCCTGGTCAACTGCGGCGATCCCTGGGCCGAGCTGATCGCCCGTACCGGGGTGGGGGGCCGGCTGCGCCAGCTCGCCATCAACTCAGTGATGAGCCAGCAGGGGGAGCTGGTCTCCCTCGTTCTCAAGCCAGAGCAGCGTCATCTGGTGAGCGACAAGGCCCGCGCCGATCTGGCCGAGATCATAGGCCCGGCATTGGGGGGCAGGGTGCGCATCGAGGTGACCCTGGGCACGGATCCCGAGCGGGAGACGCCGCTCGAGATTGAGCACCGTCTCTATCTCGGGGTCCGTGAGCAGGTGAGCCGGGATCTGGCGGCCGATCCCAACGTACAGTTTTTGCAGCAACGATTCGGCGCCGTGCTCCATCCCGAGAGCATCGAGCCCCTGAGTCGCTGACGCGCGGTCAAAAAACCGCGCCGGGGTCTGGATCCCCGTTGAAAAGCCTTTTGGCTGCCCCCACTTAGGGCAGATGAACCCACAGCCCGGCGCTGGATGCCGGATTTCAAGACGAGAGACGATCTATGTTTGGTAAAGGTGGAATGGGTAACCTGATGAAACAGGCCCAGCAGATGCAAGAGCGCATGCAGAAGATGCAGGAGCAGCTGGCCCAGATGGAAGTGGTCGGCGAAGCCGGCGCCGGCATGGTCAAGGTGACCATGGCAGGCAGCCACAGCGTGCGCCGCATCGAGATCGA
This sequence comes from Aeromonas sp. R7-4, assembly GCF_040908055.1. Taxonomy (NCBI): domain Bacteria; kingdom Pseudomonadati; phylum Pseudomonadota; class Gammaproteobacteria; order Aeromonadales; family Aeromonadaceae; genus Aeromonas; species Aeromonas sp. R7-4. The sequence continues at coordinate 22,798 of NZ_JBFODA010000029.1, read as the reverse complement.
TCCCAGCCTGATGGAAGATGACAAGGAGATGCTGGAAGATCTGGTCGCCGCCGCCGTCAACGACGCCGTGCGCCGGGTGGAAGAGCAGAACAAGAGCAAGATGAGCGAGCTGACCGGCGGCATGCAATTGCCCCCGGGCTTCAAGATGCCGTTCTGAGGGCTGAACGCCTTTCAAATCTGGATGTCATGATCCATGGCTAGGGCGCAGCTGATAGGGTTCCTACCCTGTCAGCTGCGTTTTGTTTTTCCTCCACCCAGCCCACTATTGTGCCGGGCCTGTCTGGGCAAGGCGAAGTCCCCTTCCTGAATGCGCTGCGTCGCAGCTGTCCGTGTGGCAGGGCCTGGTGCTATGCCTTGCAGCCAGCCGGTATCCCCGCATTATCCGGCTTGCTGCGGGTTTGAGGCGCATCTGGCTCACCTGATCGAGAGAATATTGCCGCCCCGCTCACGAGTACCCATCTGATGGGGCGCACGTCACCATGAACGACGGATCTATTCCATACGCTAGAGCAGCAGCCTGACGCATTGATATGCTCGGGAGGAAGGGGGCATATAGCCCAGATGTGGCACCAGTAAAAGAAAAGGCCCCGGATTCCCGGGGCCGGTGTGTATTACTTGCTGCTCTGGACGGTGGTGTAGCTGTTGATCAGATTGCGATAGTCGGGGATGTGGTTGGCGAACAGGGTGCCCAGGCCTTCCACATCGTTGCGCCAGTCGCGGTGCAGTTCACAGGCGGCGCCAAACCAGTTCATCAGCTGCGCCCCAGCGGATGACATGCGATCCCAGGCCGAGTGACGGGTGATCTCGTTGAACGTTCCCGAGGCATCGGTGATGACAAACACCTCGTACCCCTCCTCGAGTGCGGACAGGGCCGGGAAGGCCACGCACACCTCGGTGACGATGCCGGCGATGATCAGCTGTTTCTTGCCGGTGGCCTTGACTGCCTTGACGAACTCCTCGTTGTCCCAGGCGTTGATCTGCCCGGGGCGAGCAATGTAAGGGGCATCCGGGAAGGTCTCCTTGAGCTCCGTCATCAATGGGCCGTTGGGCCCGTTTTCGAAACTGGTGGTCAGTATGGTGGGCAGCTGGAAATACTTGGCCGTCGCGGCCAGCGCCAGGACATTGTTGCGAAACTTGTCCGGCTCGATGTCGCGCACCAGGGAGGAGAGGCCGGCCTGGTGATCCACCAGCAGCACGGCAGCGTTGTGCTTGTCGAGTTTGACGTAGGGCTTGTTCATGACTTTTCTCCAGGTTTGTTGGTCAGGACATTCACGCTGGGGATCCAGCACTTCGTGGTTGTTGCAGGACGATTGGTGCCTTGTCGTTCGACCGCCTCCACCGGGCTCTCCAGGGGGAGCAGGCCAGCCAGCACGGGAGCCAGTGTGATGCCCTGCGCCATCCCGGCGTGGCCGGATCCGGCGCCACCGACATGGGCCGGGCTGTTCGCTGTGCGCCTGTTGCCGGCCTTTGGGTTCAGCGTCCGATCTGGCCGAAACGGCCGCTGTTGTAATCATTGATGGCCTGCACGATCTCTTCCTGGGTATTCATGACGAAGGGACCGTGACCGACGATGGGTTCATTGAGGGGGGCGCCATTGAGCAGCAGCAGCGTCGTCTCCTCCTCGACCTCCATCACCAGTTCCGTGCCGCGGCGCTCCATGACTGCCAGTTCGGCGGTGCGGACCGTGTGGCGGTCGCCAAGACGGATAGCCCCTTTGAGCACGAACAAGGCGGTGGTGTGCCCTTCCGGCAAGGGGATCGTGACCCTGTGGTGGGCGTTCAGGCGCATGTCCCAGACGTTCATCGGGGTAAAGGTGCGGGCAGGGCCAGCTGTCTCGCCGAAGCGCCCGGCGATGATGCGCGCTTCGCCAGCGCCATCCGGCAAGGCCACCCGAGGGATCTCTCCTGCGGTGATGCCCTGGTAGCCAGGGGCCGTCATCTTGTCACGGGCGGGCAGGTTCACCCACAGCTGCACCATCTCGAAGGCGCCACCTGTCCTGGCAAAGTCCGGGCTGTGGTACTCCTCGTGGATAAGGCCGGACGCGGCCGTCATCCACTGCACATCCCCCGGTCCTATGGTGCCGCCGCCCCCCGAGGAGTCTCTGTGCGAGACGCCGCCTTCATAGACGATGGTCACCGTTTCGAACCCGCGATGAGGATGCTGGCCGACCCCGAGCCGATGGGATGTGGCCGGGAAAGTGGCCGGGCCCGCGTAGTCCATCAGCAGGAAGGGGGACATCTCCTCGGCGATGTCGTTGTAGGAGAAGATGCTCCTGACGGGGAAGCCGTCACCCACCCAGTGTCGTCCGTTGCTGCGCTTGATAAATGCCAGTTCTTTCATCTCGGTGTCTCCATGAAGCGGTGGAAACAGTGTAGGAAGTGGTCATCTGTCCAACTAGGTGGTTAAATCAGAAAACACTTTCTATTGAGTTGGATGATGGACTTCAATCAGGTCGTTGTATTCGTCAAGGTCGTGCAAGCCGGCAGTTTCAGTGCCGCTGCCCGTCTGCTGGGGTTGCCGACCTCAACGGTCAGCCATCGGGTGGCCATGCTGGAGAAGCGCCTGGGCGTCACGCTCTTGCAGCGGACGACCCGTCGCCTGCATCTGACCGAGGCCGGACAGATCTATTTCGAGCACGCCTCGACCGGGTTGGCGCATGTGTTCGATGCCGAGGCCGCCGTGACCGAGTCGCGGGAGGAGCCCTGCGGGTTGCTGCGGATCACGGCGCCCGTTGATATCGGCGACCAGATATTGTCGTCGCTCCTGGGGCAGATGCGTAGCCAGTGGCCAAAGGTCGATGTGGAACTGGTGTTGATGAACCGCTACGTGGATCTGGTCGCAGAAGGTGTCGATGTCGCCATCCGTACCGGCCCACTCAAGGACTCGACGCTGATCGCCAGACCGGTGGGCGTTGCGCGCTGGGCACTGTTTGCGAGCCCGGATTACCTCGCCAGTGCGCCGGCGCTCGATGCACCGCAGGCGCTGCGACAGCATGCCTGCCTGCAGTTCACCCCACTGGGCAAAGAGGCCTGGGACCTTCAGGACGAGGCCGCCAACAGCCTGACCGTCTCTCTGTCACGGCAGACGCTGATCAACGATGTCGGCTTGATCATGACCATGGTCCTGGCCGCTGAGGGGGTGGCACTCTTGCCGTCCTACCTGTGTCGCCAGGCCTGCGATGAGGGGAGACTGGTGGCTGTCCTCCCCCAATGGCATGGGAAGGTCGACCCCATCCATATCGTCTACCCAAGGCAGCGCTTCATGTCCCCCGGATTGCGTGCCTTTGTCGATCTCGCCACGCTGGCCCTGCGAAGGTGGTTCGATTGAAGCGTTATTCTTGTCCATCATCAGTGTGGTGCCATCAGGCGCTGTGTTGATGAGCGGTATCGCGCCGCCGCGCCGGACAGTCATCAGGGTCAGAGGCTGTCAGGATGCGGGCGGACGGGGCGGGCTGCACGGATCACTCTCGTGGTTCCGGCTCCTGGTAACCACGGGTGTCCGAAGGGAAGAGGACACCACTACATCAAAAACATTGTGAAAAGCGACCAGAACCCGGATAAACCTGAGCCGGGATTTGGTTTTTTTCATGCTTTTCATCGGCCTGACTTTATACATAACCATTAATGAATTAGTCATAAAGGCTTTATTCATTTGACTACTTTTCGAGTTTCTCATTGCAGAGTAAGATGCCACTTCAATAAAAATAAGAATTAGGAGTTCGGGTGTGAAGGCATTAGAGAAAGAAAGGATATCGCCCTATATCAGCCAGTTATACGAGTGCGGTATTAATGATTCTGACATTAAGCTGGTGGTGGACCAATTTCGCGCGGACGTCTCCTGCAGCTCGTCCCTGTTTTTATTGCGGGACGATGACAAGAGCGACGGAATAAAGCTCTTTTCCAGCGGGTTGAGCGAGGCCCAGCAACAGTTTTATGTACAGCACCATCGCCAGGATGTGTGGTTCAATCATTATCTGGACAAGGGCTGTCAGGGGATCGTCAGCGCCAACACCATCTCCAGCTCGGTGGGGCTGCTGGCAAGCTTCGGCGCCCAGTTTGCGGCCGGTGGCGTCTGCCGGGTGAAGGGAAGGGGTCTTAGCAGCCTGTGCAGCTATCGCGGTGCCTCCCAGGATGACTTCAGCAGCCGGGAGCTCATGTCGCTGTCGGAGATCTATTCCGGTCTTGCCGCCTGGAGCCACCATTATTGGAATCTGCTGGCCCTGGAAACCCAGAACTACCAGTTGCAGCAGCTGGTAAAAAATCATAATAAGCCCAGCGCCATCATAGATGACAAGGGACATATCCATTATTCCAATGTGGCATTCAACCGCATTGCCGATGAAAATGTGGAACTGCGCGCCATCAATGGCATTTTCTCTTTGCAAAATAAAGAGCAGCAGCGCCAGCTCAAGGAGATCCTCAACGGATTTGCCTATTTGCTGCCGGGGGCAAGCGCCTATATGTCCATTCCCCGCCAGGCCAACCTCAGGCCGCTGCTGATCCAGTGCACCCTGATGAGCGGCCTCAGCCGTTTCGAGCGTTATGTGGAGGTGGTGCTGCGTGACCCCGAGCACTCCTTCAACCCCGACATCGAGGCGCTGGCCAGCCTCTATCCGCTCACCATCGGCGAGAAGGAGCTGCTGGTGCTGATGAGCAAGGGGTACAGCAGCAACGACATCGCCGAACTGCGCGGGGTCAAGGTGGAAACTGTGCGTTCCACCCTCAAGGGCGTCTTCAAGAAGACCGACTGCCACAGCCAGAACGAGCTGCTGCTGTTGCTGCAATCCATCTCCTGATCCGTGCGCGCTATGCTTGGAGTGAGCCGGACATAGTGCCCGGCTCTTGCCTCCCCTCGGGAGGCCTGTTGGGGGAAAGCGTCATGGAATCACTCAAGGCAAAGGACTACATGCAGACCAAGCCCATCACCTTCAGCGCGGAGATGATGGTGCAGGCGGCGGTGGAAAAATTTCTCAACAGCCATCAGCTGGGCGGCCCCGTGGTGGACAGCCGGGGGCATCTGATTGGTTGGGTATCCGAGCAGGATTGCATCGCCGTCATGCTCAAAGAGGCCTACCACTGTGAACAGGTGGCCCAGGTCAAGGATGTGATGCGCAAGGAGGTGCTGGCGGTGGGCCCCGACACCAGCATTCTGGATCTGGCCGAGATGATGATGGGGCAGAAACCCAAGATCTATCCGGTGGTGGAGGAGGGGCGCCTGCTCGGGGTGATCAATCGCCACAACGTGATGCAGGCCATCCATGCCCAGCTCGGCGCCTGCTTCGTGCACCAGGCCAGAGTCTGACGCTCCCCGTGTCACGGCATTCATGAGCAGGCCCCGGCCTGCTCTTTTCATCCGTGGTTGTCATGAGGGCTCCGGTTCATGCCCTGGTGCGCCGCTTTAAGGCTTGCACCCTCCGGCCTCGCTCTTTAGGATCGCTCCCAGCTTGTCGATATGGCCCCCTTGCCGGGCACTCTTTTAAGGAATTCGTACCTTGTCTCTCTCTATCGAGGCGCTGCGCCGCCGTCTCTCTGCCTGCATGAACCTCGACGCCCGCCGTCTCTCCAGCCGTCTGCACGGCGTCAAGAAGTTGCCGGAAGCCAAGCAAGGCCAGGTGCTTGAGACCATAGCCGCCGAGCTGGATGCCGCCCAGGCGCGCTATCAGTCCCGTCTGGCGGGCGTCCCCAGGGTCACCTATCCGGACAACCTGCCGGTGAGCCAGAAGCAGGCGGAGATCGCCAAGGCCATTCAGGACCATCAGGTGGTGATCATCGCCGGGGAAACCGGCTCGGGCAAAACCACCCAGATCCCCAAGATCTGCCTGGCGCTCGGGCGCGGGGTCAAGGGCTTTATCGGCCACACCCAGCCGCGCCGCCTCGCGGCCCGCACCGTGGCGGCCCGCATCGCCGAGGAGATGGAGTCTGAGCTCGGACATTACGTGGGCTACAAGGTGCGCTTTACCGATCAGGTGAGCGAGCAGACCCACATCAAGCTGATGACCGACGGTATCCTGCTGGCGGAGATCCAGAACGACCGGATGCTGACCCAGTACGACACCATCATCATCGACGAGGCCCACGAGCGCAGCCTCAACATCGACTTCATCCTGGGCTACTTGAAACAACTGCTGCCCAAGCGCCCGGATCTCAAGGTGATCATCACCTCGGCCACCATAGACCCACAGCGTTTCTCCCGCCACTTCAACAAGGCGCCGGTGATCGAGGTCTCCGGTCGCACCTACCCGGTGGAGGTGCGTTACCGCCCGCTCACCAGCGATAAAAGTGAGGGGCTGGAGGAGCGCGACGAGCTGCAGGGGATCTTCGATGCGGTGGAAGAGCTGGCTAGAGAAGGTTTAGGAGACATCCTTGTCTTCATGAACGGCGAGCGGGAGATCCGCGACACCGCCGACGCCCTGCGCAAGCTCAACCTGCGCGACACCGAGGTGCTGCCGCTCTATGCCCGCCTCTCCAACGCCGAGCAGAACAAGGTGTTCCAGCCCCACGCCGGGCGGCGCATCGTGCTCGCCACCAACGTGGCGGAGACCTCGCTGACGGTACCGGGCATCCGCTACGTGATCGATCCGGGCACCGCCCGCATCAGCCGCTACTCCTGGCGTACCAAGGTGCAGCGCCTGCCCATCGAGCCGGTCTCCCAAGCCAGCGCCAACCAGCGTAAAGGTCGCTGCGGCCGGGTGGCGGACGGGATCTGCATCCGTCTCTACTCGGAGGAGGATTTCAACGGCCGCCCGGCCTTCACCGATCCCGAGATCCTGCGCACCAACCTGGCCTCCGTCATCCTGCAGATGCTGGCGCTCGGCCTTGGCAACATGGAGGCGTTCCCCTTCGTCGAGCCACCCGAGTCGCGCCATATCAAGGACGGCCTGACCCTGCTCAAAGAGCTGGAGGCGGTACGCGAGCTGCCTGCCACCGGCGATCACGAAGCTAAACTTCAGCTGACCGAGACTGGTCGCCAGTTATCGCGCATCCCCCTTGATCCGCGTCTGGCGAAGATGGTGATCAGCGCAGCGCAGACCGGTTGCCTGAGTGAGGTGATGGTGATCACCTCTGCTCTCAGTATTCAGGATCCCCGCGAGCGGCCCATGGAGAAGAAGCAGGCCGCCGACGAACAGCACCGGCGCTTTGAAGACAAGGATTCCGACTTCCTCGCCTTCGTCAATCTGTGGAACTACCTGAAAGAGCAGCAGGATGCCCTTGGCAGCAACCCGTTCCGCCGCATGTGCCAGAAGGAGTTTCTCTCCTACCTGCGGGTGCGCGAGTGGCAGGACATTCACTTCCAGCTGCGTCAGACGGTGAAAGAACTTGGTTTTAAAGCCAACCATGAACCGGCGGATTTCAAGACGGTGCACTGCGCGCTGCTGACCGGCCTCTTGAGCCACATCGGCAACAAGGATCTGGAAAAGCCCGAATTCCTCGGGGCCCGCAACGGTCGTTTCCACCTGTTCCCGGCCTCGGGTCTGTTCAAAAAGCCGCCCAAGTGGGTGATGGCCGCCGAGTTGGTGGAGACCTCGCGCCTCTACGCCCGCATCAACGCCAAGATTGAACCCGAGTGGGTGGAGCCGTTGGCAGGTCACCTCATCAAGCTGCACCACAGCGACCCTCACTGGTCGAAGAAAAATGGCGCCGTGATGGCCAAGGAGAAGGTGACCCTCTATGGCCTGACCCTGGTTGCCGAGCGCACCATCAACTTCAGCCGTATCGATCCGGCCCTGTGTCGTGAGCTCTTTATCCGCCGCGCCTTGGTGGAGGGGGATTTCGAGACCCGCCACCGCTTCTTCGAAGGCAACCGCAAGCTCCTGGCCGAGGTGGAGGCGCTGGAGCACAAGTCGCGCCGGCGCGACATCCTGGTGGATGACGAGGACTTGTTCCGCTTCTACGATGCCCGCCTGCCGGAGGAGGTCATCTCCGCCCGTCACTTCGACAAGTGGTGGAAGGAGGCGCAAAAGCAGGATCCCGAGCTGCTCAACTTCGAGAAAGAGATGTTGATGAAGGGGGACGCGGCCCACATCAGCGATCTCGACTACCCCAACTTCTGGCAGCAGGGGCGTCTCAAGCTCAAGTTGACCTACCAGTTCGAGCCGGGGGAGGCGGCGGATGGCGTGACCCTGCATATTCCGCTGCCGCTCCTGAACCAGGTGGAAGTGAAGGGGTTCGAGTGGCTGATCCCGGGGCTTCGTCACGAGCTGTTGGTGGCCCTCATCAAGTCGATGCCAAAACCGATGCGCAAGAACTTTGTGCCGGCGCCCAACTACGCCGATGCGCTGCTTGCCAGCATCAACCCTGAGCAGGGGCCGCTGCTGGACGAGATGGAGCGCCAGCTGCGCCGCATGACCGGCGTGACCGTGCCCCGTGAATCCTGGGACTGGTCTGCGGTGCCCGATCACCTGAAACTCACCTTCCGGGTGGTGGACGACAAACACAAGAAGGTGGCGGAAGGCAAAGATCTGGAGGCATTGAAAGAGTCGCTGCGCGGCAAGGTGCAGGAGACCCTGTCACAAGTGGCGGACGATGACATCGAGCAGTCCGGCCTCACCCTCTGGAGCTTTGGCGAGTTGCCCCAGGAGTACAGCCAGAAGCGGGGCGGGTTTGAGGTGAAAGCCTATCCGGCCCTGGTGGATCAGAAGGATTCGGTCGCCATCCAGCTGGTGGAGAGCCCGGTGGTGCAGCAGCAGCTGATGTGGGCTGGTCAGCGCCGGTTGGTGCTGCTCAACGTACCATCCCCCATCAAATACCTGCAGGAGAAGTTGCCCAACAAGGCCAAGCTGGGCCTCTATTTCAACCCCTTTGGCAAGGTGGCCGAGTTGATTGACGACTGCATCGCCTGCGGCTGCGACAAGCTCATCGAGCAGCACGGCGGCATGGCCTGGGACGAGGCCGGTTTCGAGGCGCTCAAGGAGTATGTCCGCGCCGAGCTCAACGACGCCGTGGTGGAGGTGGCCAAGCAGGTGGAAGCCGTGCTGACCCTCTCCCATGAGATCAAGAAACGGCTCAAGGGCAAGATGCAGCTCGATACCGCCTTTGCCATGTCGGACATCCAGCTGCAGCTGGACAAGCTCATCCACAAAGGCTTCGTCACCGAGACCGGCTGGCAGCGGCTGCCTGACCTGCTGCGCTACCTGAGGGCCATCGAGCGGCGTCTGGAGAAGCTCGCCATCGATCCCAACCGGGATCGGGTCTACATGCTCAAGGTGCAGAGCGTGGAGTCGGAGTACAAGGCGCTGCTGGCCAAGATCCCCAAATCCCAGCCGATGCCACCCGAGGTGGCCAATATCCGCTGGATGATAGAGGAGCTGAGAGTCTCCTTCTTCGCCCAGCAGCTGGGGACGCCGTACCCCATCTCGGATAAACGGGTGCAGAGCGCCATCGCCCAGTGCTAAGCTGCTATCTATCTGTTTTATTGGATAGAATGAGAACAGAGAAGGCTTGAAGGGAAGGGAGGCCATCATATGCTGGGGATCTGGTTGGGGGTGGCGCTGGTCAACATCAGCGGTTACCAGCCCATTGCGGAGCAAACCTGGGTGCAGCTCAACCCGGAGTTCTATCCGGTGCACCGCGCCGTGCCGCCCATCTTCGCCGCCTGGCGGGGCAATCAGTTCCCGCCGCTGGAGCAGAAAAAGAAGAACGGCCGCTGGCAGATCCTCTTTCCCGCCCGTCTGGTGCCCCCCTTCGATCTGTTCGAGGGGGAGGCCCAGCTCTCCAAGGCCTACCTGGCCAGGCTCAAGCGCATCGACGAGATGGCCTATGGCATGGCCCCCCATCAATCGCAACCGACTGCGGCCGCACTGTATCAACCCTCCTTCGTGGCGCCGGGGGCCAGTGCCTTTATTGCCGAGTTCTCCTTGCCTGGTGCCATGACGGGCAGAGGCCGGATGGCGCAGGGGGAGCCCTTGCTGGCCAGGCTGGCGGTGCCGTCACTGTCCGGGGCGGGCGTGCAGCTTGCCGCAGCCAGCCCGTTGCCAGAGGGCGCCATCCTGACCCTCTCCGCCACGGCGGCAGGGGGGGATGGGCGGGTCTGTCATCAGGTGGCGGTGGGGGAGACACTCTGGCGTATCGCGAGCCAGTTGCAGGCGCAGGCGGGTAGCGGATCCGACACCTACAGCTATCTGCTGGCGCTGGTGGCGGAGAACCGTCCCGCCATGGGCAAGGGGATCCGGGTGCAGACCGGCCAGCGACTCTACTGCCCGAAAGCGGAGACCCTGGCGCAGTTTGAGGCCCTGAGCCCGGCCCAGCGCCAGCAGCAGTTTGCCCGCCTGGAGCAGGGGCGCTGAGGGGCGCGTCGGGGCAGGGGAGAGCCTCGGCATCTGCCAGTGCGATGGCAAGCGGTTCGTCCCTTGTATCCACCCCGGGCCCGTGCTAGTATTCGCGCTCGTTTTGCGAGGTGCTGACCGGTCGCAGTCAACACCATACATTCATCTAAAAGAGATACTTACTATGTCTTTCGTATTCCAAGCTGAAGTCCGTTCTGACCTGGGGAAAGGTGCGAGCCGCCGCCTGCGTCATGCTGACCAAGTTCCTGCCATCGTTTACGGTGCAGGCAAAGAAGCCGTGTCCGTTACCCTGGACCACAAGAAGCTGATCCTGGCCCAAGAGAAGCCGGAGTTCTACTCCTCCGAGCTGACCCTGGTCATCAACGGCGAAGAAGTGAAAGTGAACGTGAAGGCTATCCAGCGTCACCCGGTTCGCTACAAGCTGGTTCACTTGGACTTCGTTCGCGTCTAATCGACAACGAATGTTCCTGTGAAGAGGCCACCCAATCGGGTGGCCTCTTTGTTTTTACAGCATTTTTGCCGGGAAAATAAAATACTCAAACAGCACTATTGGTCTTTACTTGTAGGCATGATTGACAGCAGGTCACGTGTTGTGATGCTCTGATGTCCACAAGGTGCTCGAACAAATCCATTTTTCGGGGTGATGTTGACCGTTATGAAGGGAATCGTACGGACATATTTCCTGCTGTTTTCACCTATTCTGCTGTTGGTCCTGGCGGGGGGCTATCTGCTGGGCAATGCACTGATCGAGCGCGAGCTCTACCGCGTTCGCAGCGATGAGAGCACCTTCCTAGCGCTTGCCAGCGGCCGCCTTGACGGCGAGCTGGCGGTGCCGCTGCGCCATGTGCGCAGCATGTCGGAAGAGCCCATTCTGCTCGAGGCGGCGGGTCGCAATGACCGTGACACCTTGGCCGTCCAGTTCACCATCCTGATGAACCGTAATCCCGACTATGCCCAGGTGCGTTGGCTTGCCCCGGATGGCATGGAGTTGGTGCGCATCGATCGTCAGGGACAGCGTGTGTGGCGTGTGACGGACGACCAGTTGCAGAACAAGGGGGAACGTTACTATTTTCGCGACGCCATGGCGCTGCCCTGGGAGCGGGTCTACGTCTCGCCGCTCGATCTCAACGTTGAACACGGAGTGATCGAACGCCCCTTCAACCCCATGATCCGCATTGCCAAGCGTATGCGCCTTGGGGGACGAGATCTTGGTCTGCTGCTTATCAACGTGCAGGCCGCCCGTATGCTCAAGGAGTTTGCCGACAGCAGCGGCAAGGCGGCCGATCACACCATGCTGTTCAACCAGGACGGATATTGGCTGCATAGCCCGGACCCATCCCAGGAATGGGGCTTCATGCTCGAACGCCCGGATCTCACCCTGAAGCACACGTCCCCCCAGGCCTGGCAGGCGTTCTGGGGCGCATCAAACGGCCAGATGGAGTCTGCCGACGGACTGTGGAGCTGGACCACTCTGTACCCGGCACAGAATCATGATCAGCTGATCTGGAAAGCCGCTTCCCTGGTGCCGCGCAGCGAGCTGCTGGCCATTCGCACTCACATCTGGGGGATCATCTCGGCCACTTGCGCGATGCTGCTGCTGTTGTTTGGTGCCGGGGTGGCCGCATTGGTGCGCAGCAGGCACAGGGAGCAGCTGGCCCAGCAGGAGGCGGCCAGGCTGGCACAGGTCAAAGGGGATTTCATCGCCAACATGAGCCACGAGATCCGCACCCCCATGAACGCCATCATGGGGCTGACTTACCTGCTCGAGCAGGGAGGGCTCGACGATGGCCAGCATGTCCTGGTGCGCAAAATCCACCAGGCCGGGCAGGCGCTGCTCGGGATCATCAACGACATTCTCGATTTTTCCAAGATTGAGTCGGGCCGGCTCGAGCTTGAGCGGGTGCCATTCAGTCTGGAAGAGGTGCTTGATCACGTGGCGGCCATCATGTCCACCTGCGTTGGCCAGAAGCACCTGGAACTGGTGGTGAGCAGTGCCCCCGAGCAGGTTTCCCATCTGATTGGGGACGCCCTGCGCCTCGAGCAGGTGCTGCTCAACCTGACCGGCAATGCCATCAAGTTTACCGAGCGCGGGGAGGTGGAGGTCAAGGTCGAGCTGGAAGCAGAGCAAGAGGGCATGGCCACCTTGCTGTTTCGGGTGCGCGACACCGGGATCGGCATTCCCCCCGAGCAGCAGGCCAACATTTTCAATGCTTTCTCCCAGGCAGACTCCTCCACCAGCCGCCGTTTCGGAGGGACCGGGCTCGGTCTGACCATCAGTCGCCGCCTGGTGAACCTGATGGGGGGGGATATCGGCGTCACCAGCGAACTGGGCAAGGGGAGCGAGTTCTGGTTCCGCGTCCGGCTGGAGCAGGTGGAGCGGCCCGAGGCCCTGAACGAGCGTCTGCAGCACATCTCGCTGCTCATCGCCGACGACAATCAGGTGACCCGTGACGCCCTGTCGATGACGGTGGGTTCCCTCGGTTGGCAGTCACGGGTGGTGGAGTCCGGTGAGCAGGCGCTGCACCATCTGCTGCGCCAGGGGGAGCGTTTCGATGTGATCCTGCTCGACTGGATCATGCCGGGCATGGACGGACTCGAGACCTGCCTGGCCATTCGCCGCGCCTTCGAGCAGCAGGAGCGTTCACCCATCATCATCATGGCGACCGCCTACTCCCAGGATGAGCTGATGCACTGCCCCGGCTCGGAGCAGGTGGATCTGGTGCTGCACAAACCGGTGACCGGCTCCAGTCTTTACAACGCGGTGGCACGCCTCATCCACGAGAAGCGCGAGCACGTGGAGCCGCTTGAGAGTGGCCAGCGCCGTCTGCGCCTGCCGGGCGTGCATGTCCTGCTGGTCGATGACAGCGACATCAACCTGGAGGTGGCGACCCGCTTGCTGCAACGGGAGGGGGCCGAGGTGATCACCGCCATCGACGGGGAGCGGGCCCTGGCTTGTCTCGCCGATCCGGCGCGGCGCATCGATCTGGTGCTCATGGATGTGCAGATGCCGGTGATGGATGGCTACGAGGCGACCCGTCGCCTGCGCCAACTGCCGGGACGCGGAGAGACTCCCGTGCTGGCACTCACCGCCGGGGTATTCAAGGATCAGCGCGAAGCGGCGCTTGCCAGCGGCATGAACGACTTCATCGCCAAGCCGCTCGATGTGGAGCAGCTCATCGCGACCTTGCTGCGCTATTTGCCGGACTGCGTCCTGCCGCTCACCGTGAGCGACGAGCCACGCGCCCAGGAGCCGGTGGCCAGCATCGATATCGATACCGGACTTCGCAACTGGGGTGAAGCCTCGGTCTATCTCAAGTACCTGCGCCGTTTTCGCGATGACTACATGACGGTCGGCACCGTGTTGCCGGACTACATCGCCCAGCACGAGACCGATGCGGCCGCAAGCCTGACGCACAAGATAAAGGGGGTGGCGGGCAGTCTGTCGCTCACGGATGTGGCGCGCATCAGCGCCGAGCTGAACGAGGCCATCGAGCAGGGTGGGGACACCAGTCAGCTCATCGCCCCCTTCCTCGAGGCGCTGGAGCAGGCACAACATGCCATCGATACCTATGCCGGGCGCGAGCCGGGCGCGGTCAGCTCCCCGCTGGCCCAGGGGGAAGCGCGGGAGGTCTGCCTGCACGCCCTGCATCAGGCCCTGGTGAGCGAGGATCTGGATCTGATTGAGCCGGCGCTGAGTCAGGCCAGGAGTTACCTGCCTTGCGAGCTGGTGAGCGAGATAAGTGCGGCCCTGGAGCTGTTCGATATTCCGTTCGCCACCCGCAAGCTGGAGGATTATCTGGAGGATCGGGAGGAACCTGCGCCATGAATCGACCGCGAGTGCTGATCATCGACGACGAGCCGAGCAACCTTGGGCTGCTGCGGCAAATCCTCAAGGAGGAGTACAACCTCTTCTTTGCCAAGGGGGGAGAGGAGGGGTTGGCCGCCGTGGGGCGCCACGAGCCGGCCCTGATCCTGCTTGACGTGCGCATGCCCGACATGGATGGTTACGAGGTGTGCCGCCGGCTCAAGGCCGATCCGGCCCACGCGGGGATCCCGGTACTCTTTATCACCGCGAGCGACAACGCAGACAGCGAGAGCCAGGGGTTTGAGGCGGGCGGGGTGGATTACATCTACAAGCCGGTCTGCCCGAGCACGGTGCGTGCCCGGGTGCGCAATCACCTCTCCCTGGTGCGCCTCGATCAGCTCGAGTGCAGCTATCGCACCGCCATCGTCATGCTGAGCGAGGCGGGTCACTACAACGACACCGACACCGGCGTGCATATCTGGCGCATGGCCGCTTACGCCCGGGCCCTGGCCGATGCGGCGGGCTGGAGTCCGGAGCAGTCGGAGTTGCTGGAGCTGGCGGCCCCCATGCACGACATGGGCAAGATTGGTATCCCCGATCACATCCTCAAGAAGCCCGGTCCCCTCACCGAGGAGGAGTGGGTCATCATGCGCAGTCACCCGCGCATCGGTTACGAGATCCTCAGGCGATCCGATGCCCCCATATTTCGCATGGCGGCGGAAATTGCCCTGCATCACCACGAGAAATGGGACGGCTCGGGTTATCCCGCCGGCGAGACCGGCGAGGGGATCCCCGAGGCGTCGCGGATCGTGGCCATTGCCGATGTGTTTGACGCTCTGAGCGTGCGCCGCCCCTACAAGGAGCCCTGGCCTCTGGACAGAGTGCTGGCCACCATGCGTGATGGTGCCGGTCAGCACTTCGATCCCCGGCTGCTCGCCCGCTTTCTCGAGATCATGCCGGAGATCTTGCGCCTCAAGGCCCAATGGGATGCCCGCGAGGCGCGGGGGGATTACCAGATGGGCGCTGTCAGATAGGGATTGCTGGCCTTCTCGCGACCGAAGGTGGAGCTGGGACCATGGCCCGGGATGAAGACGATATCATCCCCGAGCGGCAGCAGGGTCTCGGTGATCGAGCGGATCAGGGTGGCGTGATCTCCGCGCGGGAAGTCGGTACGGCCTATGCTGCCGGCAAAGAGCACGTCCCCCACCCAGGCGAGGCGTTCGGCCTGGCTGAGCAGCACGACATGACCCGGGGTGTGGCCCGGGCAGAAATAGACCTCCAGCTCGCAATTTCCAAGCTGAACCTTGTCCCCCTGGGCGAGCCAGCCATCCGGGGTGAAGGCCGGGGTATGGGCAAAGCCGAACATCTGGCTCTGCTGGGGCAGGATGTCGAGCCAGAAGGCATCTTCCCGGTGGGGGCCGACAATGCTGACACCGGTGCGAGTGCGCAGTTCGGCGGCGGCCCCCACGTGATCCATGTGGCCGTGGGTCAGGATGATCTTCACCAGCCGCAGCTCGTGCCTGGCGATGGCGGCCAGCAGCTTGTCCGCCTCGCCACCGGGATCGATCAACGCCGCCTGGCGGGTCTCGTCACACCAGATGAGGGAACAATTCTGGGCGAACTGGGTGACGGGGATCACCTCGAACTTCAACATGTGGGACTCTCCTGATGGGTCTGAAGGGCGTGCTGCTCGGCGAAGAAGGCGAGGCAGGCCTCTTTGTCGCCGCGAAACCGGATCCGCTCGCGCTTGTTGTCCAGCTGATAGCGGTACATGGGGTCATAGTAGCGGGTCAGCAGAAGGCGGATCCAGACCAGGTGGGCGGCGGTCTCCCCGCTTTCGGCCTGCTCGGTGAGGGCGGCCTGCAACAAGCCATCCAGCTCGCGGTGGTCCTTGTCCCCGAGCCGGCGCTTGAGCCGGGCCATGGCGTCGGTGAGGTAGCCGGCAAAGAGCGGCCAGCCCGCCTCCTGGCCATACATTGCCAGGTAGCGCTGCCAGAGATCCTGCACATAATCGATGCGGATCTGCTCGGCGCGTTCATCTTGTGACACCTCCACCACCACCAGGGGCGCCCGGCACATGGCTTCATAGAGGTTCAGCGGCAGGGCGCAGCGACCGATGAGGCGGCTCTCGTCCTCCACCACGAAATGCGTCTCCCCCCGGTGGCGGCGCTTGAGCAGTTCGATGGCGATCCGGTTCTCGAAGTTGATGTTGCTGGGCTGCCCCCCCGGCAGCTGGCCAAAGGAGGAGCCCCTGTGATGGGCGTGCCCCTCCAGATCCACCGCCTGGGCAATGTGGCCAAGCATGTGGGTCTTGCCGGAGCCGGTCATGCCGGTCAGTACCGTCCAGCGGCACTCGGTCGAGGCGCTCGCCTGGGTGTCGATGAGGAAGCGACGCAGCTCCTTGTAGCCGCCATCCACCCGGGGACGGGGGACGCCGGCCTCGGCCAGCCACTGCTGCACCGTCTGGGAGCGCAGGCCGCCACGGAAGCAATAGAGCAGGGCATCTGGCTGCTGGCGCAGCTGGGCCAGCCACCCCTCGATGCGCGCGGCGCGCACCTCGCCCCCCACCAGCCGGTGACCCAGCGCGATGGCGGCGGCCTGACCTTGCTGCTTGTAGCAGGTACCGACCCGGGCACGCTCCTCGTCCGTCATCAGCGGCAGGCTGACGGCATTGGGGAAGGCCCCCTCATTGAACTCGACGGGGGCGCGCAGATCGATGAGCGGCACATCCTCGAGGAAGATGCGCGCCAGGTTCGTTTCGAGCGGCAGTGCACTCATTGGACAACCTCGATAAAGCGCGTGCCTTCCAGCGGCTTCATTGCCCCGACAGGAGTGAGGGAGAGCCCTTCCTCCCGCGCGATGGCCAGCAGCTCGGCCTCGCTCTGGGAGCCCACCGCCACCAGCAGGCCGCCGCTGGTCTGGGGATCGCACAGGATGTTGCGGGTGCGCTCATCCATGGCGTCCAGCTTGTGGCCGTAGGAGTCGTGGTTGCGCAGGGTGCCGCCCGGCACGCAGCCTTCACTCAGGTAGTGATCCACCTCGGGCAGCAGCGGCAGCGCCTTGAAGTCGAGGCGGGCGCAGACCCCTGAGCCTTCGCACATCTCCAGCAGGTGGCCCGCCAGGCCAAAACCGGTCACGTCCGTCATGGCGTGGACCCCGGGCAGGGCCGCGAAGCGCTGGCCAATCTTGTTGAGGGTGCACATGGCCTCTGGGGCCAGCTGCTCGTGCTCGGGTTTGAGCTTGCCCTTCTTCTGGGCCGTGGTGAGGATGCCGATGCCAAGGGGCTTGGTCAGATAGAGGGTGTCGCCCACCCGGGCGGTGTCGTTCTGCTTGATGGCATCGAGCGGCACTATGCCGGTCACCGCCAGGCCGAAGATGGGCTCGGGGGCGTCGATGCTGTGGCCGCCGGCGAGCGAAATGCCCGCCTCATGGCACACCTGGCGGCCACCGTCGATCACCTGCTGGGCAATCTCGGGCGCCAGCGTGTTGATGGGCCAGCCGAGGATGGCGATGGCGACGATGGGTTTGCCGCCCATGGCGTAGATGTCGCTGATGGCGTTGGTGGCGGCGATGCGGCCGAAGGTAAAGGGATCATCGACGATGGGCATGAAGAAGTCGGTGGTGGAGACGATGCCCTGGCCGTTGCCGATGTCCACCACGGCGGCGTCATCCTTGCTGCTGTTGCCGACGATCAGGGTGGGATCGTCAAAGCCCGGGATCTGGCTCTTCAAGATGGTGTCGAGCACCCTGGGGGAGATTTTGCAACCACAGCCGGCGCCGTGGCTGTACTGGGTGAGACGAATGGCAGACATACATACCCCTCTTGGTTCAAGCTGGTGTCGGCTCGCACCCCGGGGTGCGACCACACTCATGGTCCACGACAGTAGTGATCCCGGACAGGGCCGAGGAGCCGCAGGACCAGGCCCTCGGAGGGCCGGGCGGGATCACGAAACGCCGCATTATGCCACAAAGCGTGTGGGGAGTCCGCAGCCCGTGCCAGAGACGTGAAGAGAGGGGCCCGGCAGAGGCGCCCGGTTGGGAATAGACTGGTCAGGACATCCCCATACAAGGAGTGATCCCGATGAAACTCTACGCCCATCCCTTCTCGTCCTACAGCCAGAAGGTGCTGATCGCCCTCTACGAGAATGACATCGCCTTCGATTACCTCAACCTGGAGTCCGCGGCGGTGAAGGCCGAGCTCGCGCGCCTCTGGCCCCTCAAGCGCTTCCCCGTGCTGGTGGACGGGGATCGCACCCTGCTCGAGAGCAGCACTATCATCGAGTATCTCCAGTGCCGTCATCCCGGCCCCCACTGCCTGGTGCCCGAGGGGGAGGCGGGGATCGAGGTGCACATGATGGATCGCCTGTTCGACAACTATGTGATGACGCCGATGCAGAAGGTGGTGCTGGACAGGATGCGCCCGGCCACCGAGCGCGACGGTTACGGGGTGGCCCAGGCCCGCGAGATGCTGGACAAGATCTACCCCTGGCTGGATGAGCGCCTCGCCGGGCGGACCTGGGCGGCGGGAGAGGCGTTCACCCTGGCCGACTGCGCCGCCGCCCCCTCGCTCTTCTATGCCGACTGGGCCCATGAGATCCCGCCTGTATTCACGAACCTGCGTGCCTACCGCGCCCGTCTGCTGGCCCGTCCTGCCATCGCCCGGGTGGTAGACGAGGCGAGGCCCTATCGCCACTACTTTCCTCTGGGTGCCCCCGCGCGGGACTGAGGCACCAAGCCCCGATAAAAAAACAGGCCCGCGATGCGGGCCTGTGTGATCAATATGTCTGTGTCTTGGATGATCAGCGGGCGCGGACTACCAAGCCCTTGAGGTAGAAGCCTTCCGGATAGGCGGTGCCGATGGGGTGATCGGATGCCTGGGACAAGAGCTCCAGGATCTGGGCATCGCGACCGGCATCGAGCGCCGCATCGGCCACTATCTTCTGGAACAGGCTCTGCTCCATCAGGCCGGAGCAGGAGTAGGTCAAGAGCACGCCGCCCGGCGCCAGCAGCTGGAACGCCAGCATGTTGATGTCCTTGTAACCGCGGCAGGCCCCCAGCAACTGGGCCTTGCTCTCGGCAAACTTCGGCGGATCCAGCACGATGACGTCGAACTTCTCGCCCTTGTCGCGGTATTCACGCAGCAGCTTGAACACGTCGTGGCGGATGAACTGGGCCTTGGTGGCGTCTAGGCCGTTCAGTTCGGCGTTCTGGCGGGCGATGTCCAGCGCATTCTGGGAGAGATCCACGTTGACCACTTCCCTGGCGCCCCCCTTGAGGGCGTAGACGCCGAAACCGCCGGTGTAGCAGAAGCAGTTGAGCACCCGCTTGCCCTCGGTGTACTTGGCGGCCGCCTGACGGTTGTCACGCTGGTCCAGATAGAAACCGGTCTTGTGGCCGTTACGGATGTCCACCAGGATCTTGACGCCGCCGTTCTCCTCGATGACCACGGGCTCGGTCGGGGTCTCGCCATGGATGACGCCGGTGCGCTCCTTCAACCCCTCCTTCTTGCGAACCGCCACGTCGGAACGCTCGTAGATGCTGCACTCCGGGTAGAGGGTGCGCAGGGCCTTGGTGATGAGCTCACGCTGGAACTCGGCGCCGGCGGAGAGGATCTGGCACACCAGAAAATCGGCGTAGCGGTCTATGGTCAGGCCCGGCAGGCCGTCTGACTCAGCGGCGCAGAGGCGATAGCCGGTGAGACCCTGACGCTTGATCAGCGGATCCCGGGACTCCTGGGCGTATTTCAGCCGGCGGATAAAGAAGTCCAGATCCACGGTCTCGTCCTTGTCGAAGGTCCAGACCCTGGCGCGGATCTGGGAGCTGCCGGACCAGGCGCCGCGGGCGAGCCACTTGCCATCGTTCGTGAAGATCTCGACGGTGTCACCGTCGATGGGGTTGCCCTGAACCCGCTCTATGCCCTTGGAGAAGATCCAGGGGTGGCGGCGCAGCAGGGATTTTTCGCGGCCTTTGACGAGATAGATGGAAGCGCTCATGGGGGTTACCGATGCCAGAAAGAAGAGGGGGCGTATTTTAGTGGCAACGCCGGGTTTAAGCCAGTCCTGTCTCGGAGTGACAAGCTTCGCCGTCTTAGGTCCTGTGGAATGGTTGTTCACTCTTTTAACAGAGTTGTCATTTTCAACTAAAGAGTCATTTGGTTATGCCGATAGTGATTAAGACCACATCGAATCTCATAGTTTCAATAGAGCCTTGTTATGTCATTGTCTGTTAATACCAATATCTCGGCCATCGCGGCGCAGCGCCACCTGAATAGATCATCGACCACCCTTGACTCGGTATTCCAACGGCTTTCATCCGGCCTGCGCATCAACAGTGCTGCGGATGATGCGGCCGGTTTGCAGATCAGTAATAGGTTGACCAGTGAGATAAATGGAACTGGCACGGCCATCAGAAATGCAAACGATGCGATATCCATCGTGAACGTGGCCGATGGAGCTCTCGATGAATCGTTCAATCTGATGCAACGGATGCGAGTGCTGGCATTGCAGTCGGGTAGTGGGGCCAATACGGCAGCGGATCGTATCGCCCTGAACGAGGAGTTTCAGCAGCTCAGAGCAGAGATGGATCGTATCGCGACCAAGACGACGTTTGCGGGCCAGAACTTATTGGCAGGTTCATTTAAAGGGTTGTTTTCCATCGGTGCTTATGCTGGCGAAAACATGGTCATTACTGATTTGAACGCACAGACTAAAAATCTGGGGGAAATGGGGTGGTTAGCGCGTAACCCGGCAGGCAGCAAACCCGGCGCTTACAGCATCGACAGTCTCAAACTCGCGTCACAACCCATCACGCTCAATGGCGTGACGTTTGACAAGGATTACGGGACCCTTGAAGAGTTCGTTGCCGATATCAATGCCACTCAGTTTCCCAACAATCAGGGTCCGGTACAGGCCCAGCAGAGACCTTTTTCTGTCGTCTCTTCCGTGGATCTATCAACGCTGCCAGCCTATATCGATATTGAAGGACAGACTGTTGATCTGATGACAGATATTGATATGACGGGCTGGGATCCCATTCACCCGACAACCGAAAACAGTGTCTTGATGGCAAAGATTGTTGGCCGGATCAATTCGGTTGCATCTTCGCTGGGGCTCGGCTTTTCTGTGAGTAGTTCATTTAACAATAATCCTGCGAATAATCAGCTCACCATCAACAGTCATCAGGGAAAGAGCCTCACTCTCAATAACGGTTCGAGTCACCCGCCGCAGCCAGCGCCACCAGCCCCACCGGCTCCACCCCCACCGCCGATTTCGGCGAATCCGTCGCTCAATGCTCTACTGACCAACGTCAGCGAGACGACATATATGGGGCAGCTTGAGTTGTCCTCATCGGGTGATCAATATTCAAATATCGATATGACTGGCAATTCGCTCAGCTCCTTCGGCTTGTTTGCGCAAGATAAGATGAAGTACACCGTTGATAACATTGATGTGTTGAATGACAGCAATGCAAGCCAGGCGGTGAAGACGCTTGATACGGCCATGAAGCAGTTGGGAGTGCAACGTTCCCGCATCGGTGCACAGGCCAATGCGCTCGATTCAACGGTGCGGCGCTTGAGCGGTGCGAATGAAAACCTCAGTGCTGCGCGATCCAGAATTCGGGATGCAGATATAGCGCGTGAATCGGCTCGCTTAGTGCGCACCAATATCATGCAGCAGGCGAGCTCAGCCATATTGGGGCAAGCGAATACCAGACCCAATATCGCACTTCGTTTGCTGCAATTTTGAACGCTGTGCGCAGGATCAACTCAATCCGGATACGCGATTAATCCGAGAGCCGCCGTCTGCATGCAGGCAGTACGCCACTGCTGTATTGATGTGGGCTGCCAGTTGTTGCCATCCATCTGTTGTTGCCGATATGTACAGATCTAGTTATCACCTGACACCGGCCTCAAACCGGTGTCTTGTTTACGCTACTTTAGTACGCACTTCCTTCGGTATCAATTTCAGACCCTTCTTGAACATGCTGTAAGGCGTCTGTCCCTCCATCATCCTGCCCTGATGTGGCCGCTGGGTGTTGTAGTGTTCCAGGTAGCTATCCAGGTCTGTCTGCATCTGTTCTACCGACTCATACCAGGTCGTCCTCCCCTTGATACGGAAGTGTTCATCCAGCAGTGTGCGATGCAGCCGTTCGATAAAGCCGTTGCTCTGCGGCCTGCGTACCTTGGTTGTCCGGTGCTCAATCCCCTCCAGTTGCAGGAACAGCTCGTAGGGATGGTGGTCAGCTCGTCCACAGAACTCGCGTCCGTTATCCGACAGGATGGTATAGACCCGTGCCTCGTGGGCCTCGAAAAACGGCAGTACCGTTTCATTGAGCACATGAACCGAGGTCACCGGCAGCTTGCTGGTGTAGAGCCGTCCCCAGGCGTGGCGGCTATAGCAGTCCAGCACGGTTTGCAGATACACCTTGCCAACCCCCTTGAGCGCGCCGACGAAGAAGGTGTCGACCGCCACCAGTTCTCCGGTGTAGTGAACCTCAATCTGGCGTTCGCGAAACTCGGGGCTGAAGCGTTCGAGCAGGCGAATCTGCTCGTCATTGAGCTCAATGGTCTGCTCCCGGTGAGTTTTCTCAAGGCGCAGCAAGCGGTCGTGTTTGGAGAGCAAGTCGTGCCGTTGCCACACGCCACGCACACCGCCCGCACTGACATTGATGCCTTGCAGAGCCAGTTCTTGCGCGACCCGCAGCGGGCCATG
>NZ_JBFODA010000028.1:0-57007 GCF_040908055.1 Aeromonas sp. R7-4 | reverse complement strand
GTAACGGTTCACCCAGACCAGTTGACAGGTAAAAAATGAGACGATCGTCCGGTGATCCACTATTGCCTCTTGCGTGATCCTGTCAGCTTGGCACCATCAGGGGCATGAGCACATCCATGACCCCACCGGCCGCTTCGCCGCTGACCCTTGAGCAGGCTAATGAACTTATTCAGAAGCTGATGGCGCGCATCGCCGAGCTAGAAGACCGACTCAACCAGCACAGCGGCAATTCCTCCAAGCCTCCTTCCAGTGATGGGCCAGGCTCACCACCACCTGCTCGGCCGCGCCTTGCCTCAGGTAAAAAACGCGGCGCCCAACCGGGCCACAAAGGCGCTCGGCGTGAGCGTCATCCAGCGGATGAACGGCTGACGGTAATACCCCATTACCCTGCCAGACAGTGCGCCTGCTGTGGGGGCAATGTGGTATTTCATGACAAACCCTACCGCGTCCATCAGGTCTTTGACCTGCCCGAGGTCAGCTACAGGGTGACCGAACATCAGCTCTTTAGCGGCACCTGTTGTCATTGCATCGAGACCAGCCCGGCTCCGTTGCCCGAGACGGTGAGCAGCAGCCAGATGGGGACCAACCTGCTGAGCTACATCGCCCTGCAAAGTGGTCTGTTTCACCAGAGCATTAGCCAGATACAACAACAGCTTAAACAGCACTTCGGCCTGAGCTTCAGTCGCGGCGCCATCAGCGAGGCGCAAGGGCGAGTCAGTGCCATGTTGACCCCGACGCACCAGGCCATCAAACAACAAGTGCAATCAGCCTCCTGTATCCATGCCGATGAAACACGGCATCAGCGTGGTGGTGAGCGGCGCTGGATGTGGCTGGCACTGAGCAAGGTGGCCGTCTGTTTCATGACGGCGTTTGGCCGGGGTCAGGATGCGGCCAAACGGCTGCTGGGCTCAGAATTGGATGGCGTGTTGGTGACAGACCAGTACGCAGGATACCGTTTCATCGACAGCAGCCAGCGTCAGCTGTGCTGGGCCCATGTACTGCGCAATGTGGCAGCGATTGCCGACAGCGGCGAAAAGGTCAATCAGCCCATTGGGGCCCGACTGGTGCTTCTCGCAAAT
Source organism: Aeromonas sp. R7-4 (assembly GCF_040908055.1). Lineage (NCBI taxonomy): Bacteria > Pseudomonadati > Pseudomonadota > Gammaproteobacteria > Aeromonadales > Aeromonadaceae > Aeromonas > Aeromonas sp. R7-4. The sequence continues at coordinate 55,928 of NZ_JBFODA010000028.1, read as the reverse complement.
AGCGTATTCAGGGTTCGACATGGCTATGAACAAGGCGTGTTGAGCCAGAAACAATATCAGCGAAGGCTTGAGCGATGTCGGCAAAGCTGGCGAAAAGAGCTGGGGCGAGGCAGTTTGCTGTGCAGCAAGCGCTACCGAGGTCGCTGTCGGCTACTGCTCAAGGATGATGAAATGCTGTGGCGTTTTCTGGAAAACGACGAGATAGCCTTGACCAATAATGAGGCGGAACGGGCGCTACGCGGGTATGTGCTGTGGCGCAAGGGGAGCTATGGCGTTTGGTCACATCGGGGAGAGCTGTTTCGGCAGCGCATCTTGTCTTTGATAGAGACAGCCAAGCGGTTAGGTCGCTGTCCGCAGGAATGGCTGAGGGCCGTGGTCGGTGCCTGCATAGAGAAAACAGACTACCCGCTCCCGGAAGAGTTGTTGTCAACATCCTCCCGGTGAACGGTTACAATCTCGATGCGATCGACCCGCTGCAAGCCGCGGGGCAGCTTGGCGCCACGGCGGCCGCGCTCGCCGCGGTAGTAGTCAAGATCCGAAGGTTTGAGGGTCAGCTTGCGCTTGCCGGCGAACAGGGTCACCGACTGGCCTTGCGGGATGATGGCGGCCATCACCATAAACTCCTCCCGCGCCTTCACTCGCGCAGAGGGGATGCTGATGAGCTTGTTGCCCTTGCCCTTGCCGAGCACCGGCAGGGTGTTGAGCGGGAACAGCAGCATGCGGCCCTCGTTGGAGATGGCCATGCAGAGATCCGTGTCCGGCGCGCCTATCCTCTGGGGCGCCATGACGATGCCCCCTTCCGGCACGGTGAGCAGCGCCTTGCCGTTCTTGTTCTTGCCAATCAGATCGTCATATTTGCAGACGAAGCCGTAACCGGCGTCGGAGCAAATGAGATACGGCTCGCCTTCGTTGCCCATCACCAGATGGCGCACCTCTTCACCGGCCCCCAGCGCGAAGCGACCGGTGAGCGGCTCCCCCTGACTGCGGGCGGAAGGCAGGGTGTGGGCCTCCAGGGAGTAGGTTCTCCCCAGGGTGGAGAGGAAGACCGCCTGCTGGTTGCTGCGGCCATGGGCGTGGGCCAGATAACCGTCCCCCGCCTTGTAGGAGAGACCTTCCACATCCACGTCGTGGCCCTTGGCGGCGCGTACCCAGCCCTTGTCAGAGAGGATCACGGTAACCGGCTCACTCGGGGTGAGCTCCTTCTCGGTCAGGGCCACTGCTGTGGCACGTTCCACCAGCGGGGTGCGGCGATCGTCGCCGTACTTCTCGGCGTCCGCCAGCAGCTCCTTCTTGAGCAGGGTATTGAGGCGGCGCTCGGAGCCCAGGATGAGTTCCAGCTTGTCGCGCTCCTCGGCCAACTCTTCTTGCTCGGCGCGCAGCTTGAACTCTTCCAGCTTGGCCAGGTGGCGCAGTTTAAGCTCGAGGATCGCCTCGGCCTGGGTCTCGCTGATGTTGAAGCGCTCCATCATCACCCGACCCGGCTCTTCCTCGGTGCGGATGATCTCGATCACCTCGTCGATGTTGAGGTAGGCAATGAGCAAACCTTCGAGGATGTGCAGGCGGGCCAGCACCTTGTCGAGGCGATACTGCAGGCGACGGCGCACCGTCTCGCGGCGAAAGCTCAGCCACTCGGTAAGGATGGTCTTGAGGTCTTTCACCTGGGGCCGGTTGTCCAGACCCAGGATGTTGAGGTTGACCCGGTAGTTCTTCTCCAAGTCAGTGGTGGCGAACAGGTGGGCCATCAGCCCCTCCACGTCCACCCGGTTGGAGCGCGGCACTATCACCAGACGAGTCGGGTTTTCGTGGTCCGATTCATCGCGCAGATCGGTAACCATGGGCAGCTTTTTCGCCACCATCTGGGCGGCGATCTGCTCCATGATCTTGGCGCCGGAGGCCTGATGAGGCAGCGCCGTGATGACGATGTCGCCATCCTCCTCGCTCCACACCGCCCGCTGCTTGATGGAGCCCTTGCCGGTCTCGTAGATTTTGCGGATGTCGTCGCGCGGCGTGATGATCTCGGCGTTGGTCGGGTAGTCCGGCCCCTGTACATGGGCCATCAGGGCATCCAGGCCGGCATTGGGATTATCCAGCAGTTCCACGCAGGCGTGGGCCACTTCCCGCGCGTTGTGGGGCGGGATATCGGTCGCCATGCCTACCGCGATGCCGGTCACCCCGTTGAGCAGGATGTGCGGCAGGCGCGCCGGCAGCACCACCGGCTCCTTCATGGTGCCGTCGAAGTTCGGCGTCCACTCCACCGTGCCCTGGCCCAGCTCGGAGAGCAGCAGCTCGGAGAAGCGCGACAGCCGCGCCTCGGTATAACGCATGGCGGCGAAGGATTTGGGATCGTCCGGCGCCCCCCAGTTGCCCTGACCGTCCACCAGCGGGTAGCGGTAGGAGAAGGGCTGGGCCATCAGCACCATGGCTTCATAACAGGCGCTGTCGCCGTGGGGGTGATATTTACCCAGCACGTCACCCACGGTACGGGCTGACTTCTTGTGCTTGGAGAGGGCCGACAGACCCAGCTCGCTCATGGCGTAGATGATGCGCCGCTGCACGGGCTTGAGGCCGTCGCCGATATGCGGCAGGGCCCGATCCATGATGACGTACATGGAGTAGTTCAAGTAAGCCTGCTCGGTAAAGGTGCGCATTGGCTGGCGCTCGACCCCGTCCAGACTGAGCTCGATAGCATCACTCATGTGAAATTCTCTTCCGGTTCGGGAGCCGCCACAAGGCGACTCCGGCTAAATGCTTGCCGGCCCCGACAGGGCCGGCCAACGGCTTAGATGATGGCGAGGTTGCCCTTCTCTTCCAGCCACTCACGGCGATCGCTCGCCCGCTTCTTGGCCAGCAGCATGTCCATCAGTTGCAGGGTCTCGCCCCCTTCCTCCCCTTCCTCGCCCATGGTGAGTTGCACCAGACGGCGGGTGTTGGGATCCATGGTGGTTTCCCGCAACTGCTTGGGGTTCATCTCACCCAGCCCCTTGAATCGGGTCACCATCACCTTGCCCTTCTTCTTCTCGGCTTCGACCCGCTCCAGCACGCCGTTCTTCTCGTCTTCGTCAAGGGCGTAGTAGACCTCCTTGCCGATATCGATCCGGTAGAGGGGCGGCATGGCCACATAGACGTGGCCCTTCTCCACCAGCGCGCGGAAGTGCTTAACAAAGAGGGCGCAGAGCAGGGTGGCGATGTGCAGACCGTCCGAGTCCGCATCCGCCAGGATGCACACCTTGCCGTAGCGCAGGCCACTGAGGTCGTTGGAGTCGGGGTCGAGCCCGATGGCGACCGAGATGTCGTGCACTTCCTGGGAGGCGAGCACCTGACCGGCCTCCACCTCCCAGGTGTTCAGGATCTTGCCGCGCAGGGGCATGATGGCCTGGAACTCGCGATCCCGCGCCTGCTTGGCGCTGCCCCCCGCGGAGTCACCCTCCACCAGGAAGAGCTCCCCCTGCATGGGATCGGCGCAGCCGCAGTCGGTGAGCTTGCCGGGCAGGGCCGGGCCCTGGGTTATCTTCTTGCGCACCACCGTCTTGGCGGCGCGCATCCGGCGCTGGGCGCTGGAGATGCAGAGCTCCGCCAGCTGTTCGGCCAGCTCGGTGTTGCTGTTCAGATAGAGGCTGAAGGCATCCTTCACCACGCCGGAGACGAAGGCCGAGCTCTGGCGGGAGGAGAGCCGCTCCTTGGTCTGGCCGGCGAACTGGGGGTCCTGCATCTTGATGGAGAGGATGTAGGCGCAGCGATCCCAGATATCTTCCGGGGTCAGCTTGACCCCGCGCGGCAAGAGGTTGCGGAACTCGCAGAACTCGCGCATGGCGTCGAGCAGGCCCTGACGCAGGCCGTTGACGTGGGTGCCACCGAGGGCCGTGGGGATCAGGTTCACATAGGATTCGGCGAGGCACTCGCCCCCTTCCGGCAGCCAGCACAGGGCCCAGTCCACCGCCGATTGCTCGGTGCTGAAGCTGCCGACGAAGGGCTGCTCCGGCAGGCAGGTGAATTGCTTGACCGCGTCGATCAGGTAATCCTTGAGGCCGTCTTCGTAGCACCACTCAAGCCGGATGCCGGTGTTCTTGTCGAGGAACTTGATGGTGAGGCCGGGGCAGAGCACGGCCTTGGCTTTCAGCAGGTGCTCGAGTTTCGAGACCGAGAAGCGGGGCGAGTCGAAATAGCTCGGCTGGGGCCAGAAGCGCACCCGGGTGCCGGTGTTGCGACGCCCGCAGGTGCCTGTGATGGTCAGATCAGACACCTTCTCGCCCCGCTCGAAGGCGATGTCATAGACCTGGCCGTCCCGGCGCACCGTCACCTCGACCCTATCGGAGAGGGCGTTCACCACCGAGATCCCCACCCCGTGCAGACCGCCGGAGAACTGGTAGTTCTTGTTGGAGAACTTGCCGCCCGCATGCAGCTTGCAGAGGATCAGCTCCACGCCGGAGACCCCTTCCTCCGGGTGGATGTCCACCGGCATGCCGCGACCGTCGTCGATCACCTCGAGGGATTGATCCTCGTGCAGGATCACCTCCAGGTTGCGGGCATGGCCCGCCAGCGCCTCGTCGACGCTGTTGTCGATGACCTCCTGGCCGAGGTGGTTGGGCCGGGTGGTGTCGGTATACATGCCGGGGCGGCGACGCACCGGTTCAAGGCCATTGAGGACCTCAATGGCATCCGCATTGTATTGAGTAGACATGGAGGGCCTTGCGAATTGACGTTTGGGGGGAATCTTACTCGCTGGGAGGGTATTGGACAAACCCGTCGGCGGCAAAGCTTGATCCCGACCGGATAAGCCGCCGCCCCCGCCCCGTTCAGCTCGCCTCGACAGCCACCGGCAGCGCCTGCTGCAACTGGGAGAGCGAGCTGTGCAGCCGCCACACCATGCCGGCCAGTTCCCGCGCCGCCGGCTCCCTGTGGTTGGCCAGGGCCCCGCAGATCCGCTGCAGCTCGGCCAGGGTGCGATCCAAAGAGGCGTGCTGTACCCCCTGCTCGGTGAGGATCCCCTGCAGAGATCGGATACAGGCGTCGCGCACCAGGTAGAGGGGCTGATCCTCGCCGCGCCACTGGCGCAGCTGCCAGACGATGTGGCTGCAGTTGAGCAGCACCACGCCCCAGCGCAGCACCCAGAGACGGGCGGTCTGATCCTGGCTCTGGCTGAGCTGGCTGATGCAGTGGTAGATGAGGGATTCGAACTGGCTCTCGCTCTGGCGCGGGGCCGGCGCCAGCTGATCCATGAAGTGGCGGCGCAGGGAGCGGATAAGGCGGCGGCTCTTGCGCCGATCCGAGCTCGGCCGCAGCAGCTGGAACGCCAGAGCTGCGCTCATCACCCCCAGCGCCTGCCCCTGGCTGCCGTTGATGTACTGCAGGTAGTCGTAGCTCGGCGGATTGGTGATGGCGAGAAAGGAGCCGAGCAGCACGATAAGCTGGCCCCAGAGCACCGCCTGCCTGGGTTGTTGCTGCTTGAACAGCTGCATGGTGATGAGCGCGGGGAACAGCAGGGCGCAGAAGAGCCAGAAGTCGTCGAGCCGGATCATCAGGCCGAACTTGACCGCGAAGCAGATGAGGCTGAGCAGCAGGATCGCCTTGAGCATGGTGTTGGCCCCCTTGGCGGGCGCCGGGGTGGCCGAGTAGAGCACGCAACAGATGGAGAGCAGGGTCAGCGCCGAGCTGCCCGCATCCCACTGGCTGTGGATCCAGAAGGCGCAACCCAGCAGCACGCAGAGGAAGGTGCGCCCGCCGTTGTAGGCCGCCTCCAGCGTATCCGTGTGGCTGGTGAGCGAGGAGTGGCGTGGCGGTGCCGGCCACTCCTGATCGTCGTAGCGTGCCAGTCGATCCAGCCAGCGCTGACACTCCAGATAGCTCCAGCAGAAGTGGCGCAGCCGCCGCCAGAAGGTGTGCAGCCGGTAGTCGCTGGCCGCCGTCGGCACCAAGGGGGCCAGCAGCCGGGCGATGCGGTACTTGTCGCAGCCGGGCTGGCCCAGCTCGACCAGCAGCCGCTCCAGCAACGCCTGCAGCCCCTCAGGTTGCGTCGGCCAGTTGTGCAGCATGCGGCGCTGGCTGGAGATGAGGCTGATGAGCCGCAGCTGGCGGTGCAGCAGGAAGTTGAGCAGCCGGTTGTGGCGACGCAGCCGATGGTGGCTCCAGACCGCCTGGATGCGCAGCACGTTCATGGTGAGGATCTGGCCGATCAACCCCTCGTGGGCGGTGCGCACCTCCGGGCTCGCCTCCCCCAGCCAGAGTAGCTGGGCATGCTCCAGCAGGCGGGCCTGGGTCTTGTGCAGCGACTGCAGCAGGGTCTCGCCATCCGAGGTGCTGGGCAGGATCATCATCAACAGGCCGCCGCAGAGGATGCCGATGATCACCTCGCTCACCCGCGCCTGGGCGATGTCGAAGATGTGTTGCGGGTCGGTCAGGTTGACGCAGGAGAAGGCGATGATGGCGGCGGTGTAGCCCGCCAGCGCAAAGGCGTAGGAGACGTTGTTCTGATGGTGGTTGGAGATGTAGGTACAGAGCGCCAGCCAGAGTGCGATGAGGAAGCTGAACAGCCAGGGATCGCTGATGCCAAGGCCGGTGATCACCACAGCTGCCATGGCGCCGATGAGGCTGCCCACTACCCGCCCCAGACTCTTGCTGATGACGCCGCCCACGGTGGGAAAGCTCACCACGGCGGCTGAGGTCATCGCCCAGTAGGGGGAATCCAGCGCCAGCACGAAGGCCAGCCAGAGCGACAGGCACATCGCCAGGCTGTTGCGCAGGGCGTAGCGCCACTGGCCGCCATTGGCCTTGCCCCAGGGGGTCTGGCGCCAGAGCGAGGCGGCCACCTTACTCCCCTATGGTGATGGTGCAGGTGGTGCCTGCGATCAGCGTCAGCTCTGGCGGCACCTCCAGCAGCTTGATCCGCACCGGCACCCGCTGGGCCAGCCGCACCCAGGGCACATTGGGTTTGACGTCCAGCAGCAGGTTGTCGGCCCCCTCCACGCTCTGATCATGGATGGCGCGCCCTATGCTCTCCACTTCGCCGCGCAGCCGCTGCGCCCCGCTGTAGAGCACCACCTCGGCCGGTTTGCCCGGCGCTATGTGCCTGAGCTTGGTCTCCTCGAAGTAGCCCTGCACGTAGAAGGAGTGGATGTCCACCAGCGCCACCAGCGGCACGCCGGCGCTGGCATAGTTGCCGACCCGGGTCTGAAGGTTGGTGATGTAACCGTCGCTCGCGGCATGAACCCGGGTCTTGGCCAGCGACCATCTGGCCTGCTCCAGATTGGCCTGGGCCACCTGGTAGGCCGCCTTCATCGCCTGGGCGTTGAGGCGGGCCTCGTCCACCGCCTCGGCGGAGATGACGCTGCGGGAGAGGCTCTGGCGACGGCCCGCCTCGTGCTCCGCCCTGTCGAGATCCGATTTGGCCTTGGCCAGCGCCGCCTGGGCGTTATCCAGCGCGATCCGGTAGGGCTCGGGATCCAGGGTAAAGATCTCCTCCCCCGCCTTCACCAGCTGGTTGTCTTTCACCGCTATCTTGATGATCTTGCCCGATACCTCTGGGGTGATGCTGACCAGCTCGGCCCGCACCTTGCCATCCCGGGTCCAGGGCCCCTGCATGTAGTAGTTCCACAGCCACCAGCCCGCAGCCAGCGCCAGCGCGCAGACCAGCAGGGTAGAGAAGTATTTGAGGGTCGCGAGGGGTGATTTAGCCATGTAGCAATATCCATAGGGCGCCGCTGACGGCGAGGATAAACAGGGAGAGATCCATCAGCAGGGGATGCCAGACATCCCCGCCGTAGAGCCAGTCACGCAGCAGATGATGCAGCGGCAGCCAGCCCAGCAGGCCGAGCAGCACCGCCTTGAACAGGGGAGGAAAGTAGAGAGAGGCGCCAAGGACAAGGTCGGGCAATGCGGAAGAGATGGGCAATGACAGGCTCCCTGTGGGCGGAGGAAGGGGTGCGCCAAGGTTAACACAGCCGACAGCGGCGACAGAAGCGGGTGACTCCTTCCCCGCGTCGTCGCCTCAATCGAACAGGGTATCCCGCCGACCCTCGCGCAGATGGGCGTGCAGGGTGCGCAACTGGGATGCCACGACCCGATGGCGAGAGAGCGGGGGCAAGCCGTCGATGGGGAAGTACGCCGCGCCCTGGGTCTCATTAGTCTCGGTGAGTAGCGCGCCCCCCGTCACCTCGCACAGGAAGAAAGCCTTGTGGGCATGGGGCAGTTGCGGGGGATGGGGATGCTTGAACTTGTCGAACAGGGCCAGCAGTTGCACGGCCCGGCAGGCGAGGCCGGTCTCCTCCACCACCTCGCGCACCACGGCCCCCGCCGGCGAGTCGCCGATGTCGCACCAGCCCCCCGGCAGGGTCCAGAGCCCGTCGCAGCGCTCCTGCACCAGCAGGAGATGGCCCGCATCGTTCTGGATGAAGGCTCGCACATCCAGCTTGGGGGTGGGATAACCGCTATCCAGGGCGATCCAGTCGCCGATGGCTTCCGGTGCCAGCTCGCTCTGGCTGGCGATGAGCGCCACAGTGGCGGCTCGCAGCGCCTCGAAGCGGCCGATATCGAAGGGATCTTTGGAATAGGTAAGCCCGGCCTGCGCCGTGGCCAGCACCTGTTCCAGAAAGGCGGCCAGTGGCGGTTGCACGGCTAGAGCCCGAGGAAGCGGACGATCTGGGCGGGGTAGCGCTCGAAGCCTGTGAAGGCGTGGTTGCCACCGCACTCCAGCGACAGGCGGGCAAAGCGGTATTCGTCCAGCACCTTGCGATAATCGAGCACTTCATCCTCCTGCTGCTGCAGGATCCAGAGCCGCTCGGGGGCCGTCACCGGCACCGCCAACGCCCGCAGCTCATCCATATGTGCAGGCAGTAACTCATAGCGTTCGCCGCTGTAGGGGTTGGTCTGGGGACCGAGGTAGTCGCAGAGCAGTTCATGAGGGCGCACCGCCGGGTTGATGAGGGCGGCGCGGCAACCATGCAGCTCGCTCACCCTGGTCGCCATAAAGCCGCCGAGGGAGCTGCCCACGGCGCCGAGCTTGAACGCACTGCCGTGACGGGCTTTCAGGCCGGCGATGGCCTGCTCGATGGCGGACCAGGCCGCCGCTGGCGTATTGGGCTGGGCCGGGATCACCACCTCGATGTCGGGCCTGTGCTCGGCCACCCAGGCCGCCATCTGTTGCGCCTTGGCCGAGCCGGGGGAGGAGTTGAAACCGTGCAGATAAAGCAGAACGGAGGTCATGCAGGCCTCCTCAATAACCGGTGGCATCGGGGTCGGGCACGAACTGCCCCATCGGCAGGCGCCACACCTGGCTCGCGACCCTGCCGTCCGGATGCAGGGTGAGATAGCGCCAGCCCGGGCCGGACTCGTCCAGGGCGAAGCCGTCGGAGAGCGGCTTGAACTGGATGCAGGTGGAGGGGCTGGCGATCAGCCGCACGCCGCGATGCACCTCGTCAAACTCCTGGTGGACGTGGCCGAACAGTATGGTCTTCTGCTGCGGGTGGCGGGCCAGCACGGCAAACAGGTCGTCGGCATTCTTGAGGTTGTGCTGATCCAGCCAGGCGCAGCCCACCGGCACCGCCTGATGGTGCAGGGCGATGAGGGCATGGCGCTCGGGGTGCTGGCGCAGCGCCTGATCCAGGGCCGCCAGCTGGTGATCCCCCAGCACGCCGTGGGGTTTGCCACGCACCTGGGTGTCCAGCAGGATGATCTGCCAGTGCTCCCCCACCAGTTGCTTGGCCTCGCTGATGCCGGCCGCATGCAGGTATTCGGTCATCAGGGGGCCGTCGTCGTGGTTGCCGGGCAGCCAGTAGATGGGGCGAGCGAGCGGCGCCATCATGGAGGCGAAGCGCTGGTAGGACTCCGGGCTGTGATCCTGGGAGAGATCCCCGGTGGCGAGGATGAGATCGAACGGGTGGTCATTGGCCTGCACCTGTTCCAGCACGGCGGCCAGGCTCTGCGCCGTGGGCACGGCCAGCAGCCGCCCCTCGGCGCTCGCGAAGAGATGGGTGTCGGTAATCTGTAACAGGCGCACACTGCCGTCCGGCGCCTGAGGTAGCTCTGTTTCCAAAATCACGCTTCTTTTTTATGGGTTCAACTAGAGGATGTTGATCAGGCTGGTGCCGTGTTTGAGACAAAATCTTAACCAATCGGCCAGGAATAGATTTACCTGCTCTTTTTCATCCCTGTGATGCATTTTTTGATTGGGATAATCATAACGTGGTTGCAACATTGAAATCTGTTGCGCCGCACACACTTCCGCCATTCGCACATCATGATACAAACGAATCTCTATCCGGGCTTGCAAGTAGCTCGGCAATTCGGGGTTGTGCTGGGCCAGGATCACCTGGCTGGTGAAGCGACTCTCCTCGGTCACCGTGAGCTGGAACTGCAGGCCGTTGCCCACCTGATAGCGGCGCTCGGCACCCACGCTGCCACCGGGCGGCAACAGTTTCATCAGCGCCATGTAATTGACCTCGCAGGTACGCTGCAAGGACATCAGATCGGGCACATAGCGCTTCATCGGGCTCTGGACCAATGGCATGTTGCGGCTCCATCAATCAGGGTCCACGAAGGGTGGACCCGCTGCATGGTGATCAAGTCGGACACATGACACCTGACCCTGGCCTGAACGAGTGCCACCTCAGCGCCCCGCCAACCAGCGGGCCCGCAGTTCGCCGTGGTTGAGGGCCAGCCACTGCAGGGCGATGACGGAGGCGGCGTTGTCGATGCGCCCCTCCTTCAGCCAGGCATAGGCCTGCTCGCGGCTCACCACGTGCACCCGGATGTCTTCACCTTCCTCCGCCAGACCGTGGATCCCCGCGGCCCGGCTCGCATCCACCTCGCCAACGTAGACTTCGATGCGCTCTGTGCTGCCACCCGGGCTCACCAGATAGCTGATGGCGTGTTCACAGCGGCCCACCTCGATCCCCGCCTCTTCCACCGCTTCGCGCCGCACCACGGCCTCGGCGGTCTCCCCTTCATCTATGATGCCGGCCACCAGTTCGAGCAGCCAGGGGGTGGCGCTGGTCTCCATGGCGCCGATGCGAAACTGCTCCACCAGCACGATCTCATCCCGTACCGGATCATAAGGCAGCAGGGCGGCGGCATGGCCGCGCTCGAACAGTTCCCGCACTATGGGCTCATTCCAGCCACCGGCAAACAGCCTGTGCTGCAGGCGGTAGACGTTCACCTTGAAGAAGCCGTTATATCCGGCTGATTTCCCGATGATTTTCACATCATCGCCGGAGTAGTGACGGGTTTGAGGCAAGGCTTGCTGTGACATATGAGACTCCTACCAGCTTGACTTGGCCTGGTTTGACCATAATATTCGGGGGCATGAATGAACATTCATTCATTTGCTCTCGCCGATGATGAGGGAAGGATTTTAGCAGCCACAGGACATTTGGCTAGGCGGGTTGCCGAGAAAACCTGCCCTGCCTCTTGACGTTTCCGTTACTGGAAAAGAGACAGTTCGCAATGAAATCTGCTTATAGTAGAGTGGTTAAGCTGAAATCAAGCTTGGTCGGTGACAATCCCCCCCTTCATCCAGCGGACAGCTTTGGGTTGATACATAAGGTTAAAAATATCATATGAAAAGAACACTCTTGTCAGTCATGGTGATGCTGGGTGTGAGCGGCGCCGCTCATGCCGAAAACCTGCTCGAAATTTACCAACAAGCCCAGATCAAGGATACCCAGCTGTTGGAATCCAAGGCCAAACGGGACCAAGCCTTCGAGAAGATCAACGAATCCCGCGCAGCCCTGCTGCCCCAGATCAACCTGGGTGCCGGCCTCAACTACCTGCAGAACAAGGACGATACCCAGACCAACACGGGCGCCACCGGCTCAGTGACGCTGGATCAGTCCATCTACCGCCGCAGCAACTGGGTCAACCTGGACCTGACCGAGAAGAGCGCCACCCAGTCCGACGTGGCCTACAACCTCGAGTACCAGAACCTGATGCTGCGTACCGCCCAGGCCTATTTCGACGTGCTCAAGGCGATGGATACCCTGGAATTCGTGCGCGCCAACAAGACCGCGGTGGAACGTCAGCTGGAACAGACCCAGCAGCGCTTCGAAGTGGGCCTGACCGCCATCACCGACGTTCATGAGGCCGAGGCCGAGCGCGACCAGGCGCTGGCGGACGAGATCAATGCCGAGAACACCCTGGACAACAGCTACGAGAGCCTGCGCGAGCTGACCGGCATCGATCACCGTCAGCTGGACGTGCTCAACACCGAGCGCTTCAGTCCGCAGAAGACGGCCTTCAACTCCGACAAGTGGCTGGAGCTGGCCCTGGACAAGAACCTGGAGCTGCACAGCGCCCGCATCGGCAAGGACATCGCCAAGGAGCAGATCGATCTGGCCAAGACAGGCCACGAGCCGACCCTGGATCTCGGCGCCGGGCTCAGCGCCGGTTACAACGATTACAAGGATGAGATCCGCAACCCCGAGAGCAACAGCAACCAGGGCAATATCGGCCTGAACTTCAACCTGCCGCTCTACACCGGCGGGGCCACCACCTCCCAGGTCAAGCAGGCGCAGTTCAACTACGTGGCCGCCAGCGAACAGCTGGAGCGCAGCTTCCGCTCGGTGCAGAGCACGGTCCGCTCCTCCTACAACAACGTGAACGCCAGCATCGGCTCGGTGCGCGCCTACAGCCAGTCCGTCATCTCCGCCGACAGCGCCCTGAAGGCGACCGAGGCCGGGTACGAAGTGGGCACCCGCACCATAGTCGACGTGCTGGACGCCACCCGCAAGCTGTATCAGGCCAAGCAGAAGCTCTCCGAGGCCCGCTACAACTACATCCTCAGCATCCTCTCCCTGAAGCAGGCCGCCGGCATCCTGGAGCAGAAGGATCTGGAGGAGGTCAACCAGGGGCTGATGCCCGCGGCCCAGGTCACCAAGCAGTCCTGAGCCAGGCGCACACCATGAAAGAAGGCGACCCCGGGGTCGCCTTTTTTATGTCTGCACAGTAGTCAAACCACTCACTTCCAACCTATCCCGGTAGGCGTCGTTGTTGAAGGCAGTTTGAATCAGGACAGCGCACAGAAACCGGAGCGTACTGGAGTACGTGAGCCCTTGGTTTCACATAAGCGAGCACTGCCCGGGTTCAAAATGGCGAATAAAATAGCCTAATAGGATGGGTTTAGCCGCGCTCGCGGATGGTCTTGATGATGTCGCTGGTGGAGCAGCCGTCCTCGAAGTTCAGCACCCGCACCTCGCCGCCGTTGGCAGTCACCTCGGCATAGCCGGCAATCTCTTCGGGCTTGTAGTCGCCACCCTTGACCAGCAGGTCCGGCAGGATCTCGGCGATCAGGCGCTGGGGAGTGTCCTCGGAGAAGGGGACCACCCAGTCCACGGCGCCCAGGGCCGCCAGCACCGTCATGCGGCGTTCGGTCGGGTTCACCGGGCGACCCGGCCCCTTGAGGCGGCGCACGGATTCATCGGTGTTCACCGCCACGATCAGGCGATCCCCCAGCTTGCCGGCATTGGCCAGATAGGAGACATGGCCCGCGTGCAGGATGTCGAAGCAGCCGTTGGTCATCACCACCTTCTCGCCCCGCAGGCGGGCGGCCTGCACGGCCACCTTGAGCTGGGCCTCGGACATGACGCCAAAGCCGGTCTCCTGCTCGGTGTAGAGCGCATTGGCCAGCTCCACCGGGCTGACGGTGGAGGTCCCCAGCTTGCCGACGACGATGCCGGCGGCGGTGTTGGCCAGGGCGCAGGCCTCGTCCAGGCTCATGCCTGCGGCCAGGGAGGTCGCCAGGGTGGAGATGACGGTGTCACCGGCACCGGTCACGTCATAGACCTCGTGGGCCTGGGCCGGCAGGTGCAGCTCGGGCTGGCCTTCGCGGATCAGGGTCATGCCGTTCTCGGAGCGGGTCACCAGCAGGGCGTCCAGCTCGAAGCGCTTGACCAGATCCAGTCCCTTGGCGACCAGATCCTCCTCCCCCTTCACCTTGCCCACCACGGCCTCGAACTCGGACATGTTGGGGGTCAGCAGGGTGGCACCGCGGTACTTCTCGAAGTCGGTCCCCTTGGGATCCACCAGCACGGGAATGCCGGCGACGCGGGCGCGGCGGATCATGCCAGGCACGTCGTTCAGGGCGCCCTTGCCGTAGTCGGAGAGGATCATCACGTCCGCCTCGGGCAGCGCCTGCTCCACCTTGCCCATCAGCAGGCTGGCGTCCACGTCGTGGAAGGCCTCCTCGAAGTCGAGGCGCAGCAGCTGCTGGTTGCGGGAGAGCACCCGCAGCTTGGTGATGGTCGGGTAGTCGGTCAGGCGAACGAAATCACAGGCCACCTTGACCCCCGCCATCTGGCCGGCCAGCGCGTCGGCGGCCTCATCCTGGCCGGTCAGCCCCAGCAGCACGGCCTGGGCCCCCAGGGCCGCCGAGTTCAGGGCCACGTTGGCGGCGCCACCCGGACGTTCCTCTATGTGTTCGACCTTGACCACGGGCACCGGTGCCTCGGGGGAGATGCGGCCGGTGGGGCCGTGCCAGTAGCGATCCAACATGACATCGCCAACGACCAGAACGCGGGCTTTTTCAAACTCGGGCAGGGTGATCTTCATCTGTATCGGCTCTCAAAACCTGAAAATTTCAGCGGGCGATTTTATCACACTCTTTTCCCCGGCGTGAAAAAAGCGCGGCACCGCCCACCGCCACCCGCCCCTGCCGACCCCTCTGACCAGGCGACGCTGATTCGCACCCGCCCCTGTTTTTCGGATAGAATCCCCAGATTGCGAGTGGCGCCATCCGCACGGCCAGGCACGAGCACGGCTCGTCCCCGTTCGGCTGGACTCCCCTATTTTGCGTTTGTGAACAAGAGACTCTTCATGGCCCAAGAACATGCTCCCCGCCTCGAACCCCGTCTGTTCCATCCCCGTTACTGGGGCAGCTGGTTCGGCCTCGGCCTGCTCTGGCTGCTGGTGTTGCTGCCCTGGCGCAGCCAGATGTGGCTGGGCCGCCAGCTCGGGACCCTGGCCCGCAAAGTGCTGAAATCCCGCGTCAAGATAGCGCGCCGCAACCTGGAGCTGGCCATGCCGGAGCTGAGCCGGGATGAGCGCGAGGCCCTGCTGGTGCAAAACTTCGAGAGCGTGGGCTGCGCCATCTTCGAAGTGGGGATCGCCTGGTTCTGGCCGGACTGGCGGATGCGCCGCCTCATGAAGGTGGAGGGGGAAGAGCATGTTATCCGGGCCGTTGAGCAAGGCCAGGGCATGCTGCTGCTCTCCTGCCACTTCCTCACCCTGGAACTCAACGCGCGCTGCTTCGGCCTGGTGCGGCCCGGGGTCGGCGTCTATCGCCCCAACACCAACCCGGTGCTGGAGTACGCCCAGTACCACGGCCGCTGCGCCTCCAACAAGTACCTGGTGGACCGCATGGACGTGAAGGGCATGATCAAGGCGCTGCGCAACGGCGATGCCCTCTGGTACGCGCCGGATCACGACTACGGCAGCCATGCCAGCGTCTTCGTGCCCTACTTCGCAGTCGAGCAGGCCGCCACCATCACGGGGACCGCCACCCTGGCGCGGGTCAAGAACACCGTCACCCTGCCCTGCTACAACATCCGCACCAAAGAGGGCTACACCCTGCATATCGGGGCGCCGCTGGAAGGCTACCCGAGCGGCGACGATCTGGCCGACGCCAGCCGCGCCAACCGCGAGATCGAGGCCGCCGTGCGCAAGGCCCCGGAGCAGTACATGTGGCTGCACCGCCGCTTCAAGACCCGTCCCAGCCCGGAAGATCCCAGTTACTACTGATAGAGGCATTCACCGCTGCTTCAAGATTCGCTTCGACCCGGAGGATGCCGGTTACTACTGGGAGACATTCACCGTCTCCCCAAGACCCGCTTCGACCCGGAGGATGCCGGTTACTACTGGGAGACATTCATCACCTCCCCAAGACCCGCTTCGACCCGGAGGATCCGGGCTGCTGCCGATGGGATTGAGCAACCGGCCCCAATGAGAAAGCCCTCGCACTGCGAGGGCTTTTTGTTGTCTGCCCGAGCCCGCCTTACTGGCGGATCAGGCGGTAGATGGCGTAGCCGGGGTGCTTGGCATCGTCCATCGGCAGGGTGGACTGGTACGCCAGATCCGCACCGGCCAGCTGCTTGGCCTCCTCGCGGGGCGAGGAGTAGAGCCGCACGTCCACGTTGGCCGGCAGGGCCTTCATGTGCCAGTTGTTGTTGGCCGCCGGGCTGAAGCCGGCCGGGTTATCCGCAGACTGGGCCTTCAGGTACTGGGCGATGATCTCCCGCGTCTCGGAGGGGTCTTCGTGGACGATGTTGCTGCCGTCGATACCCGGGAAGTGGCCACCGCCGCTGGCGCGGTAGTTGTTGGTCACCACGTAGAACTTCTGGGCCGGATCGACGGGCTGGCCGTTGAAGGTGAGGTTGCTGATGCGCTGGCCGTCGCTCACCTTGGTCCCGTCCTTGCCGTAGCGGGTCGGCTGGGTGATATCCACCTCGTAGTTGACCCCGTCGATGACGTCGAAGTTGTAGGTGGGGAACTTCTCGTTCACCAGCCACTGCACCTCGGTCTTGCCGGTGTCGATCTGGTTGAACTGGCCGGCACTCATCTCCAGCCACTCCTTGACGGTGGCCCCGTTCACCTCGACCACCTGCAGGGTGTTCGGATAGATGTAGAGGTCGGAGACGTTGCGCAGGGAGATGTCACCCTGGGCCACATAGGTGAAGTCGTTGATGCCGTTGCGCCCGCCACGGAACGGCGCCGCCACCGACAGGATGGGATACGGCTCCTTGAGCAGACCGTCTTTTTGCAGTTGCTCGGCATGCTTGCGCTGGGCATCGCTCACCAGCTGCACCGAAGGATCATCCTGCACCAGGGCGAAGAAGCTGTGGATGGAGGAGGTGATCTTGCCGAGGGGCTCGTCCAGCCACTGGTTGGTGGCGTCGTGGTCCGCCTGCACCAGGTCCACCACCCGCTGATCCACCGCGCTGCCCTCGCTGGAGTCGATCTTGCGCAGGCTGGCCTGGCTCTGTTTCACCTGCCACTTGCCGTCCACCTGTTCCAGCTTGAGGTCGATGATGCCGAGGTGGTTGCCCCAGTAGCCGGGCATCACGGTCGGAATGCCGCTCAGGGTGCCGGCCTGGTTGTCCACCTCCGGCAGATCCGGGAAGTCCCCCGGGAAGTTCTTGTGGGCGTGACCCAGCATCAGGGCATCGACCCCCTTCACCTTGGCCAGGTGCCAGGCGGAGTTCTCCATCATGGCCTCGTAGCTGCTGGCGTTGATGCCGGTGTGGGCCACCACCACCACCACGTCGGCGCCCTTGGCGCGCAGCTCGGGCACATAGTGGTTGGCGGTCTCGACCATGTCGGCCACCACCACCTTGCCTTCCAGGTGGCGCTTGTCCCACTGCAGCACCTGGGGCGGAGTCAGGCCCAGGATGCCCACCTTGACGGTCTGCAGCTGGCCCTTGTCATCAGTCACCTGGCGATCCAGCAGCAGGTAGGGGGTGAACTTGTTGCCGCTCCAGTCTACTTGCCCCTTCGCATCGCGCTTGAAGGCGGCCGCCTCGAACACGTTGGCGTTCACATAGGGGAACTCAGCCCCCGCCAGCACCTTGCCGAGGTAATCCAGACCGTAGTTGAACTCGTGGTTGCCCAGGTTGCCGGCGTCATAGTCCAGCTCGTTCATCGCCTTGAACACCGGGTGGGCCTGCTTCTCCAGGTAACCGGCGCCGGACTGCTCGAAGATGTAGTCCGCCAGCGGCGTGCCCTGGAGCAGGTCACCGTTGTCGAGCAGCAGGTTGTTGGGGTTCTCGGCGCGGGCGGCGCGGATCAGCAGGGCGGTGCGGGAGAGGCCAAACTTGCGGTCCTCCTTGTCCTGGTAGTAGTCGTACCCCAGCACATTGGAGTGGATGTCGGAGGTCTGGATCAGACGCAGGGAGACAGTCCCCGGCTGTGCCTTGCTGTCGTTTTCGTTGCTGCAGGCAGACAGCAGCACTATGGTGGCGATGGCCCCCAGCTTCATGGTGTTTTTCACTGTATTTTCCCTTTTATTATGAGTAACGCTTTACCAGCGCCGGGAATTTAACAGACGAATATGTCAGCATATGAAGCCGGGACTCATTTTTATGAAGCGCGGCACAAAAATAGCCTTATGAGGCCATTAGTGCCCCGCTGGCCAGCTTGATCGCCAGCACCAGCATGATGAGACCAACAACAAGATCAATGGCTTGCTGTACCCGCCCCCGAGAAAGCCAGGGGGAAAGCGCCGCCGCCCCGAACGCCAATCCGTAAAACCAGACCAGGGAGGCCAGCATGGCCCCGGCCGCGAAGGCGGGCCGCAGATCCTCGGCAAACTGGCTGCCGAAGGAGCCGAGCAGCATCAGGGTATCCAGATAGACGTGGGGGTTGAGCAGGGTCACCCCGAGCGTCATGGCCAATACCCCCTTGACCCCCATCAGCTGGGGGGAATCCGCCAGGGCAGCCCCCTGCCCGCGCCAGGCACTGCGCAGGGAGCGCACACCGAACCAGCCGAGGAAGAGCACGCCGCCCCAGGTTAGCAGCGCCAGCCCCACTGGACTGGCCGCCAGCAGGTTGGCACCGCCGAACACACCTAGGCCGATCAACACGAGATCGCACAGGCAGCAGAGGGTCGCCGTCAGCAGGTGGTGGTTGCGGTGGATGCCCCGGCTCAGCACGAAGGCATTCTGGGCACCGATGGGAATGATCATGGCGAGGCCGAGGGTGAAGCCTTGCAGGGTGGTGGCAAACATGTACATGCGTTCCTGTGAAAGAGTTGGACGCACTATAAGGGGGCGCAGGCAATCAGAGAAATTCATTCATTTTCTGATGCATTCATAAAACTGATGATATTCGCGCCGAAACCACACAAAGAAGGTTGTCAATTGCAGGATCTGACAATTGTGGGGCCCCGGTCACCACCCCGAGAATCGGCGGGATGAGGGAGCGGCGCAGGACAGCGGGCGATGGCGACAGGGGAGATGCCGGGCGACGGAGCAATGCCGCCCGGTCGAGGCTCACTGCAGCAGCTTGGGGAAGTTGGTGACCACCACCTGCTCCAGGTTCGGCAGCAATATGCCGCTGCTCACCCCCTTGGCGACGGCCTGATAGCGGTTCATCGACCCCGTCTTGCGGGTCACCTGATTGAGGTGGTAGTTCACGGTACGCTCCGTGATCCCGAGGATGCAGGCGATCTCGCCCGAGGTCTTCCCCTCGCTGGCCCAGAACAGGCACTCGGTCTCCCGCTCGGTCAGTGCCTCCTGGGGCTCATCCTCCCTCATGCTGCTGCGCACCACCCTGATCGCCGCCTCGAAGATGTAACTGGACATCCAGGAGAGGATGGGCGAGGACTCCAGCATCAGATCGCTCGACGCCCTCTCCCGGGTGATGAACGACAGTATGCCGTTCTCCCCCGCCGCCCCATGCAACGGGAACGAAATGCCGTTGCGCAGCCCGAACTCAGCCGCCAGCCCCATCACGTCCATGCTCCCCTCTTGCAGGAAGCGCGCCTTCTCGTCCAGCCGGTTCCAGTAGATGGGCAGGGTCTGCCTGCGGGCAAGCTGGATGATGGGATCGCAGGCCAGCATGTTGTTCACCGTGTAGGCCTGTACCCAGGAGTCGGGGCACTGGTTGAACAGCACCACCTTGGGCCTCTGCATCGACATGGGCAGGATGAGCGCAAACCTATAGTAGTCGTAGCCCATTCCCAGGGTGAAGCGGCCGATCAGCTCAGCCAGCCGGTTGCCATCGGTCACCAGGGTGAAATGTTCCAGATACTCAAGCAGTTGGTCGCGTGTCATAGGCTAGCCCCCCTGGCCAAGGCCTTGGATTATAGCGCCTAACCATGAAATGGAGAGACATGAATGCTTGTTTTCAAAGGAAAACTGAGAGAACACCCCAGATGGGAGGTCGAAAACGAGCTTTATCGCTTTCGCAAGCACGTCTTCTCCGATCGACTCGGTTGGGATGTGGAATCCCACCGGGGGCTGGAGCGGGACAGTTTCGACAAACCCGATACCAACCAAACTCAGATTGAGGCCAGACGGGGTGTGTACGGGGTTGAGCCAATACCGGTGAAGCTCATCAGTCGACGACTCAGCACAACACCTTGGCATGGGCACCGATCTGTCTGCCTGCTCGCTAATCCGCTCAGCCAGGGAGCCGCAGGTTCGCTCTGGGCTGACAGGAGCGGTTGGGTAACCTGGGGCGAATCGAAGCCTGCATGCATCAGGATGTCGGGGATCAGCTTGAGACCCCAGACTCCCGATGGCAGCACGATGTCAGATTCGAGCAGCATCGTGGCTCTGGTTGCCAGTCAGTACTCACCCAGCAATGCAGGTGGCCTGCTGCTCAGGCGCCTGACACCGGCATAGCGCATGCTGGAGGTCCTCACAGCTCGCCTGAACATCTCGAGAGTTGTTTTGTTGCCGATGGCGAGGAGGCGGACATATCGTGGAGCGATCAACGCTACTCAACGGCCAAAACAGGGGCTTGCAGGTGAACCAAGGGGAGCCGCAGTCGGCTTCCATCGCAATAGGCTGGTGGATACTAGGTCATGCGAGCTGCACGGGGGGACTGGCACTTGAAGAGGGGTTGCACTGGACATCCCAACGAGATGGAAGCCGTGTTTGCCAACGCTAAAGAGTGTGATATTTCCCTGCGTGACAGAAAAGCAGCCCAGCAGACATAGCCTACCGGGCTGCGCATCACATTAACGCAGCCATGAGGCTGCGTTTTTTTATTTGATGACTTTCAAAGTCGGGCGACCCGAGGGGCGCGGCGGCTCGGGGTCCGGCTCGGGCTGTGTCTGGGTTTTCGCCTGCTCCAGCCAGAGATCGTAGCCAGGCTCGGGCGGGAACAGGGTCCCGACACCGTTCTCCCGGGCGTGGATGGCCAGCACGGCCGCCATCGGGATGTAGACCTGCTGCGACACGCCACCGAAACGGGCGCTGAAGCTGACTGCATCATTATCCATGTGGAACTGGCCAACGGCCCGAGGCGCAATGTTCAGGACGATCTGGCCATCCTGAACGAACTGCATCGGCACCATCACATGGGGGATGTTCGCATTGACCACCAGGTGAGGGGTCAGGTCGTTATCCAGCAACCAGTCGAAAAACGCCCGCAACAGATACGGGCGACTGGGGGTCATCGTCGGTTCCATGCTCATACGCCGGCGCGGATCTCGCGCTCGGCTTCGGTCAGGGAAGCCTGGAAGGATTCGCGCTCGAACAGGCGCACCATGTAGGCCTTCAGCTCCTTGGCGCCACGACCGGTGAAGTCGATACCCAGGCTCGGAAGACGCCACAGCAGCGGAGCCATGTAGCAGTCCACCAGACCGAACTCCTCGCTCATGAAATAGGGCATCTCGCCGAAGATGGGGGCGATGGCCAGCAGGTTGTCACGCAGCTCGGCGCGGGCGGCTTCGGTATCCGTGCCCGCCATGATCTTGTCGGCCAGGGAGTACCAGTCCAGCTCGATGCGATGCATCATCAGACGGCTGTTGCCGCGTGCCACCGGATAGACAGGCATCAGGGGCGGGTGCGGGAAACGCTCGTCCAGGTACTCCATGATGATGCGCGAGGTGTACAGAGCCAGCTCGCGATCCACCAGGGTCGGCACAGTGTTGTACGGGTTCAGCTCGGCCAACTCGTCCGGCAGGTTGGCAGGATCCACCTGGCAGATATCCACGCTAACACCCTTCTCCGCCAGGACAATGCGCACCTGATGGCTGAACATATCGTTGGCACCGGAAAACAGCGTCATTACCGAACGCTTATTGGCAGCTACAGCCATTGAACCCTCCCGTCATTAAAAAGCAGAAACGGCAATGAAGCATGTCTGTCTTCATTGCCGTGCGTCATATTACTCCGATCTGGTCGCTTAGTGAACGTCGCGCCAGAATTCCTTCTTCAACAGCACAGTGAAGATGAAGAAGATAGCGATGAAACCGAGCACCCAGAAGCCCATGCGTTCGCGCTCCTGCTGCACCGGCTCAGCCGAGTAGACCAAGAAGTTTACCAGATCCAGTACCGTCTGATCATATTCTTCGTTGTTCATTTCACCGTTGCCGTCAGATTTGATGCTGACAACCTGCTGGACATCGACGCCATCGACCTTGTGGGTCGTGAATTCGGCGCGGGGCGTCCCCTGCAGCGGCTCCAGTACGTGAGGCATGCCCACGGACGGGAAGACGGCGTTGTTCACTCCGAACGGCCGGGTCTCGTCCACGTAGAAGGAACGCAGATAGGTATACACCCAGTCAGCGCCCCGCACCCTGGCGACCAGGGTCAGGTCGGGGGGCGGCGCACCGAACCACTTGGCCGCATCCTTCTCGGACATGGCGCTCTTCATCAGGTCGCCAATCTTGGCGCCGGTGAAGATCAGGTTCTCCTTCATCAGCTCTTCCGGAATGCCGATGTCGGCGGCCACCCGGTTGTAACGCTGATACTGGGTGGAGTGGCAACCGGCACAGTAGTTCATGAAGGTGGCGGCGCCCCGTTGCAGGGATGCCTTGTCGCTCAGGTCGTACTCCGCCTTGTCGAGGGGGAAGCCGCTGCCCGCGGCCAACACCAGACCGGGCAGAAGGGCCAGCACTGCAAAAATTATTCTTTTCATTTGAATGTCACCCTCTCCGGCAGCGGCTTGGTGCGCTCATTCTTGCTGTAGAAGAACAACAGGACGAAGAACCCGAAATAGCCCAGAGTACAGATTTGGGCGATCAGGGTCAGCGTCGGGGTCGATGGCAACACCCCCAGCACACCCAGAATGATGAAGCAGACCACGAACTGGGCGATGTTCAGCTTGTGCAGGGTGCTGCGATAGCGTACCGAACGCACCTTGCAGCGATCCAGCCAGGGCAGCAGGAACAGCACGACGATGGAGAGCCCCATCATGACGACCCCCAGCAGCTTGTCCGGCACCGCCCGCAGGATGGCGTAGAAGGGAGTGAAGTACCATACCGGGGCGATGTGCGCCGGGGTCTTCAGCCCGTTCGCCACCTCGAAGTTCGGCTTCTCTAGGAAGTAACCCCACATGTCCGGCTTGAAGAAGATGATGGCGCAGAAGAAGAACAGGAAACCGGCCACACCGATCATGTCCTTGACGGTGAAGTAGGGGTGGAATGCCACCGCATCCAGCGGCCAGCCGTTCTCGTCCTTGTGCTTCTTGATGTCGATGCCGTCCGGGTTGTTGGAACCCACTTCGTGCAGTGCCAGGATGTGCATGGCCACCAGCATCACCAGCACCAGCGGCAGTGCGATCACGTGCAGCGCGAAGAAGCGGTTCAGGGTGGCGCCCGAGATGACGTAGTCACCGCGGATCCACAGGGTCAGGTCGTCACCGATGACCGGAATGGCACCGAATAACGAGATGATGACCTGGGCCCCCCAGAACGACATCTGGCCCCAGGGCAGCAGATAGCCCATGAAGGCTTCTGCCATCAGCACCAGGAAGATCAGCATGCCGAAGATCCACAGCAGCTCGCGCGGCTTCTGATAGGAGCCGTAGATCATGCCGCGGAACATGTGCAGATAGACCACCACAAAGAAGGCGGAGGCGCCGGTGGAGTGCATGTAGCGCAGCAGCCAGCCGTAATCCACATCCCGCATGATGTACTCGACGGAGGCGAAGGCCCCCTCTGCCGACGGGTTGTAGTTCATGGTGAGCCAGATGCCCGTGATGATCTGGTTGACCAGCACCAGCATGGCGAGGGAACCGAAGAAGTACCAGAAGTTCAGGTTCTTGGGAGCCGGATACTTGGCCATGTGATCGTTGTACATGGCCGTGAGCGGGAAACGATCGTCAATCCAGCCCATGAGTTTGGCAAACATGGTCAGGCCTCCTTGCCATCGGCACCCACCAGAATGGTGGTGTCGCTAAGAAATTGGTATGGCGGAATGACCAGGTTCAGCGGTGCAGGCACGCCCTGGAACACCCGACCGGCCATATCGAACTTGGAACCATGGCACGGGCAGAAGAAGCCGGAGGTCACCCCTTGCACCTGCTCGCCGAAGCTGTCCGGCAGGTAGGAGGGGGAACAGCCCAGATGAGTACAGATGCCCACGGCAACGAAGATCTCGGGCTTGATGGATCTGTAGCCGTTGTGGGCATAGTCCGGCTGCTGTGGTTCGTCCGAGGATGGGTCTCGCAACTGACCATCGTGGGCAGCCAGGGCATCCAAGGTCTGCTTGGTGCGCTTCACCACCCAGACCGGCTTGCCGCGCCATTCGACGCGGATCAGCTGACCCGGCTCCAACTTGCTGATATCCACCTCTACCGGTGCGCCCGCCGCTTTGGCTTTGGCGCTCGGATTCCATGACTTTATAAACGGCACTGCGGTAAAAGCAGCTCCTACTCCGCCAACGGCAACCGTTGACCAGGTAAGAAATCTGCGGCGACCGGTATCAACTGGCGCATTGCTCATCCAAAAACTCTCCCATGTGGACTCCGCTCATTCTTATAGTGTCCCCGTTTCCTATCTCCTCTCCCTGACAACTGCGGCGGAAGCGGAGTGGCAATTGACACAGAAAGACCATGGAAATTTTAAAGAAAAGATAACAATTTGACAAGAAATGGAAGCGAGGGGCAAAAACAATAAATACACAAATTTTTGTCTTTTGTGACGTATGCTTAGCATTGACGTATGTAAGATTACCAATAAAAAAAGCCTGGCACGTGGCCAGGCTTTTTTGACACTCGTGAGAGTGCGTACCAAAAGCGGATTAACGCTTGGAGTACTGCGGACGCTTACGCGCTTTGTGCAGACCGACTTTCTTACGCTCAACCTTACGGGCATCGCGAGTAACAAAGCCTGCTTTACGCAGTTCGGAACGCAGGGTCTCGTCGTACTGCATCAGAGCACGAGTGATACCGTGGCGGATCGCACCAGCTTGACCGGAGATGCCACCACCGTTAACGGTGATGTACAGATCCAGTTTCTCGGTCATCTCGACCAGTTCCAGCGGCTGACGAACTACCATGCGGGCAGTCGGACGGCCGAAGTATTGCTCCAGGGAGCGCTGGTTGATTACGATTTTACCGCTACCCGCTTTGATGAAGACGCGAGCAGTGGAGCTTTTGCGACGGCCGGTACCGTAGTATTGATTTTCTGCCATGTTGCCAGTTCCCGTTAGATATCCAGTACTTGAGGTTGCTGAGCAGCATGAGCGTGCTCTGCGCCTGCGTAAACTTTCAGCTTACGGAACATGGCACGGCCCAGCGGGCCCTTCGGCAGCATGCCCTTGACGGCAGCTTCGATTACCATTTCCGGCTTGCGCTGAATCAGCTTGTCAAAGCTGATGGACTTGATACCACCCGGGAAACCGGAGTGAGCGTGGTACATTTTGTCGGTAAATTTCTTACCGGTTACGTGTACCTTCTCGGCGTTTACAACGATGATGTAGTCACCGGTGTCAACGTGCGGAGTGTACTCGGCTTTGTGCTTACCACGCAGACGAGCAGCGATCTCGGTTGCGATACGACCCAGAGTTTTACCTTCTGCGTCCACAATGTACCAGTCACGTTTTACGGTTTCTGGCTTGGCAACGAAAGTTTTCATTAAGTTAAACCCAATTACCTGTTACAGACCCAATTGCTTATGGGGGCTCTCCCACAAACAACAAACGATGGCCTACCTGTACCCCTTCGAATACAAGTAAAGCTTAAAGTGTTGCTGTCTTATCGACAGCTGTAACGTGGGCCGGGCGATTATAAGTGAAGTTGCCTTAAATATCACCTGCTAATTTCACTGCCATGAAACCAGCAAATGTCGCCCGGCCCTACCTGCCGCAGATGCCCATCCGACTGGCAGGCGCGGTATTGTGACTAAGGAAGGTGCACTCTGGCAAGGTATTCGTGCGATTGCATCTCCTGGAGCCGTGAAAGGCAACGCTTGAATTCGAAATTCAGCAGGCCGTTGCCATAGAGCGCCTGCATGGGCACCGCCGCCGACAGGATGAGCTTGACGTGCCGCTCATAGAACTCGTCCACCATGGCGATGAAGCGGCGGGCGGCATCGTCCGTCCCCGAGCCCATGGGCTGTACATTGGCCAGCAGCACGGTGTGAAACTCCCGGGCCAGTTCGATGTAGTCTCCCTGGGAGCGGGGGGTGCAGCAGAGCTGCTCAAACTCCATGTAGAGCACCCCCTCCCCCATCCCCAACGCGCTCAGCTGGCGGTGATTGACCTCCAGCTTGACGGAACTCGAATGAAGCAACCCGGTCAGTTGCCCAAAATAGCGGTCTAGGTTGCACCTGGCCTGCTCGTCCAGCGGAAAGTGATAGATCTCCGCCTGCTCCAGGGTGCGCAGACGGTAGTCGATGCCCCCATCCACATTGAGTACCTCGCAGTGGCGCTCGATGAGCGCGATGGCCGGCAGGAAACGGGCCCGCTGCAGGCCGTTTCGATACAGATCCTGCGGCGGTATGTTCGACGTGGCCACCAGCACCACGCCGTGCCCGAACAGCGCCTGGAACAGGGTGCCCAGCAGCATGGCATCCGTGATGTCTGAAACGAAGAACTCGTCGAAGCATATGACATCTGTCTCGTCGGCCAGCTTGCTGGCGATCAGCTTGAGTGGATCGGCCTGCCCGGTCAGCCCCTTGAGCTCGTCATGCACCCTGTGCATGAAACGGTGGAAGTGGATGCGCAGCTTGCGCTCTCCCGGCAGACTCTCAAAAAAAGTATCCATCAGCCAGGTCTTGCCTCTGCCCACACCGCCCCACATATATAACCCCTGGATGGGGTCGCGGCTCTTCGGCTTTTGCAGCCAGCCCAGCAGGCCGCGGGATCTGGTCGGAGTCGGGCTGGCACACAGATCCTGATAGAGTCGCTCCAGGCGGGCCACGGCCATGGCCTGGGCCGGGTCGGCCACAAAGCCGGGACGCTGCAAATCCTGCTGATATTTTTGCTGCGGGGTCATCCTGTAAACCGCCTCCAAGTCCCTGAATGAGGGACAAAATGGTATCACGCTCTCGGGGGGCACGGTATAGTGCCAACGAGGCGTTGCGGTCAATCCGACCGCTTCAAATTCATCGATTTAGCTGTAACAAGGAGCTTCTATGACTCTGCTTAACGGGATCCTGCTGGCGGTTGCCGCCCTGATCATCGGCGTCTTGATCGGCCGTTTCACTGTCCGCAGCCGGGATGCCGGACGCCTGGAACAGGAGCTGAAAAAGGCTCACAAGGAGCTGGAGAGCTATCAGGGCCAGATCACCACCCACTTCGCCGACAGCGCCGCCCTGATGGAGCAACTGGCCGAACAGTACCAGACCCTCTATCGCCACATGGCCGAACAGAGCAAGTTCCTGGCCAAGGCGCAGGAGCCGCTGTTCCGTGAACCTCAGGTGGAAGAGACAAGCGACGCCTCTACCGGTGAAGAGCCGGGTCAACCCCCCCGCGATTACGCGGGTGCCTCCGGTCTGCTCAAGCAGCCAGGCTAGTCTCTGGTGGAACTAATTACGCCTTATCGTGGTCAGACCTTGACGATTGCACTGCAACTTTTTCTGGGAGCTGTTTCTCATATGCGTAAATCTCTTTCTGTATTCAGTGTCTTAGCCCTCAGTGTCGGTATCGCCCTGTCCGCAGCACCGGCACAAGCCGCCCTGCCCCTGTCGGCGAACAGCCAGGAGATGCCGAGCCTGGCCCCCGTCCTCGAGCAGGTGACCCCTGCCGTGGTCAACATCTCCGTCTCTGGCAAGAAGATCACCCGCCAGCGTCTGCCGGAACAGTTCCGCTTCTTCTTCGGCCCCAACATGCCTGACGAGCAGGTGAGCGAGCAGCCGTTCCAGGCGCTGGGCTCCGGCGTCATCATCGATGCCAAGAAGGGCTACGTGATCACCAACGCCCACGTGGTCCACGAGGCGGACGAGATCAAGGTCAATCTGAAAGACGGTCGCGAGTACGCGGCCAAGAAGATCGGCGAGGACAAGCAGTCGGACATCGCCCTGCTGCAGATCAAGGCCGAGGATCTGGTGCAGATCAAGTTTGCCGACTCCGACGAGCTGAGGGTGGGTGACTACGCCCTGGCCATCGGCAACCCGTTCGGCCTGGGCCAGACCGTCACCTCCGGCATCGTCAGCGCCCTGGGACGCAGCGGCCTCAACATCGAGAACCTGGAGAACTTCATCCAGACCGATGCGGCCATCAACTCGGGCAACTCCGGTGGCGCCCTGCTCAACCTGCGCGGCGAGCTGATCGGCATCAACACCGCCATCCTGGGCCCGAACGGCGGCAACATCGGCATCGGCTTCGCCATCCCGTCCAACATGGTGCGCGACCTGTCCGAGCAGATCGTGAAGTATGGTGAAGTGCGCCGCGGCCAGCTGGGGATCACCGGCACCGAGCTCACCAGCGAGATCGCCAAGACCTTCGGCTACAACAAGAAGGACGGCGCCTTCGTCAACCAGGTCATGCCCGACTCCGCCGCCGCCAAGGCGGGTATCAAGGCGGGCGACATCATCATCAGCATCAACGGCAAGCCCATCCGCTCCTTCGGTGAGCTGCGCGCCAAGATCGCCACCATGGGGGCCGACAAGCAGGTCGCCCTCGGCCTCATCCGCGACGGCAAGGAGCAGACCGTCAAGGTCACCCTGAAGAAGGCCGATGACAGCGAGATCCTCGCCAGCGCCCTGCACCCGGCACTGGAAGGGGCCAAGCTCAGCACCACCACGGAGCCGGTGACCGGCGTGGCCGTGGCCGACATCGATCCGCGCTCCCCTGCGGCCGCCTCCGGCCTGCAGAAGGGCGACATCATCATCGGGGTCAACCGCCTGCGCATCAACTCCATGGGTGAACTGACCAAGGCACTGAAGAACAAGCCGGACGTGCTGGCGCTGAACATCCAGCGCGGCGACTCCTCCCTCTATTTGGTGATCCGTTAAGTCCCTCACACCCGCGGCAACCGCCGCGGGTGATTTTTATCCACCGATGATGTTATTCTCTGCGCGCAGCGTGTACGGACGAGAATGACATGAAAATCCCACCTTTGATCAGTTACTTGGGCAAGTCTGTCGGCTTTGGCCTCACCGTGGCTGCACTCCTGTTGCTGTTGTTTCCCA
The DNA here is from genome assembly GCF_040908055.1 of Aeromonas sp. R7-4. NCBI lineage: Bacteria > Pseudomonadati > Pseudomonadota > Gammaproteobacteria > Aeromonadales > Aeromonadaceae > Aeromonas > Aeromonas sp. R7-4. The sequence goes on along the minus strand of NZ_JBFODA010000028.1, from coordinate 26,923 downwards.
GTTTTCGCGGCGGCGCTCCCCTGCCGGGCCTCATCACCAGTGCTCGCGAGTTGAGCTTCTCCTACGCCGCCCATAGGGCCGGCCCGGCCGTCGTCAACATCTACACCCGCAGCTTCGCCGGCAATCGCGGCGAGAAGGCCGAACTCAGGCCCCAGGGGCTGGGCTCCGGCGTCATCATGAACCAGCGCGGCCACGTGCTCACCAACTATCACGTCATCGCCGACGCGGATCAGATCATCGTCGCCCTGCAGGATGGGCGAGTATTCAGCGCCGAGCTGGTCGGCACCGATCAGCTGACCGACCTGGCGGTGCTCTACATCGAATCGGACAACCTGCCGGTGATCCCGCAGGATCCGGAGCGTCTGCCGGACGTGGGGGACGTAGTGCTCGCCATCGGCAACCCCTATAACGTAGGCCAGACCATCACCCAGGGCATCATCAGTGCCACCGGCCGCATCGGCCTTTCCAGCATGGGGCCGGACAGCAACGGCCGGCAGGATCTGCTGCAGACCGACGCCGCCATCAACGAGGGCAACTCGGGAGGGGCTCTGGTCAATGCCCGCGGCAACCTGGTGGGCATCAACACCGCCGCCTACCACCTCAATGGCAACCAGGAGAGCTACGGCATCAGCTTCGCCATTCCCTACAAGCTGGCCAAGCGCATCATGGACGAGCTGATCGCCAACGGCCGGGTGATCCGAGGTTACCTCGGCATCTCCAGCGTCGAGATCAACCCCATAGTGGCGCGCATGCTGAACCTCGGAGATCTGCAGGGCCTGGTGGTGGAGAGCCTGGATCCCAACGGTCCCGCCACCAAGGCCGGCCTCAGGCGCGGAGACGTGCTGCTCAAGATCAACGGCGAGGCCATCACGGGCGTGCGTCCCGTCATGGACAAGATCGTCGAGAGCCGCCCCGGCACCAGACTCATCATCTCGGTGATCCGCAATGGCAAGCCCCTGGACGTCGAAGTCGTCATCGAAGAGGATCTGCGCTACCAGAATCAGAACCTGCCGACCAGCGGCGCCGTCCCCGCCACCTGACGACAGACCAACTAATGCAGGGGCCATCAAGCCCCTTTTTCGTGCCGCCCTCTCAGTGCCCCCGCCCCTGACGTGAGATGACTCACAGTTTCCACCCGCTCCTGATCGGGCAGCGGTGCGGTGGAACTGTGCTCCCGCTCACAGAACGCCAGGGACAATCCCCTCCCTTTCCCCCTTGTTGCCGCAAATTCGGCCTCTTTCGGGGCTTCTTGCCTGGAATTTCCATTTCGAATCGGAAAAAACCTGCCTCCTCCTGCCCTCTCTCCCGCCTTAAGGTGCTCCCATCCTTTCTGCCAGCCTGGAGAGCAGACCTTGAATACCGACCCCCATGACAGTCCCCTGACCCCGGACAGCCCGGCGCTGCTGCGCAAGACCGATCTCACCCTGGCCCGCATCCACAATCTGCTGGCGGATCAGGGCATACGCCCCAACGAGGTGCAGCAGCAGATGCTGGCTTCCCACGTCAAGGCAATGGTGTGGCGCTCCCATAGCGGGGAATCCCTGCCGGAGGTCGACCTCAGCCTGTTCGAGGAGATCTCACCGCTCTCCCTGCGGTTGGCGGAGCAGGTCGTCAGCTGGCTGGAGCGACTCGCCTACGAGGAGGCACACCTGTTGTCCGTCCATTTCGAAGTTGCCAAAGAAAATGAGCTCAGCTCAGTCAAAGGAGAAAGCTAAATGACAGCCATCAAACTCGTGATTGGAGATCGTCTCGGCAAGGGTCAGAAAGTGGGGGCGGGCGCAGAAGCCGCCGGCGCCACCGTGACCGTCATCCCCGGCATGGCCGCCGACATGAAGCTCGGTGACGTGATGAACAGGGAGCAGGCCGACCTTGGCATCTCCTTCTGCGGCAGCGGCGGCGCCGGTGCCATCACGGCCCAGACCAGGTACGGCTACAAGTGCCGCTACGGCATGCGCTCCGTCGAGGAGGGCGTCACCGCCATCAACGAGGGGTGCGTGGTGCTGGGCTTCGGCTTCATGGACAAGGAAGAGCTGGGCCAGAAGCTGATCGAAGCCTTCGCCAAGAAACACGGACGCGCCTGATGAAAGAGCACTTCACCACCCGGATCACGGTCAACGGCAAGGGGGCGACTCGCCAGCAGGCGTTCGCCGCCGCCCTCGGTCAGGTGCAACCCAGCCTGCTCAAGGAGAGCCCCAAGGTGATGCTGCGCATCGAACCGATTGAGGTCGAGGTGCTCGAGGCCGAGGAGTCGGTACGGGTGGAGAAGTTCCTGTTCTTCTTCCTGCCACGCCAGCGCCGCGAGTTCCGGGTCCGGCTGGCGATCACCGTCAAGGTCACCAGCCTGGATGTCGACAAGGTGGATTTCACCCGGATCTGACCCCACAACCAAAAGGACAAGTTGGATGTTTCTAATCATTTTGATGAAGTCACTCATCATCGGCGGCCTGGTGGGCGTCGGGGTGGGGGCAGGTGCGGCGCGGATGTTCCACGCCCCGACCGTACAGGGCATGGGGGCCTTCCGTACCCTGGGCGAGCTCAACTCCTGCGAAGGGGATCCCGCCTCCCACTTCTCGTTCGGTCTGGGCTTCTTCTTCAACGCTTGGGCCTCCACGGTCGCGGCCGGCGCCTTCACCCAGGACGTGGATCACCGCATTCTGCCGAACTGGGGCGCGGCGGCCCTGATGATCAAGAACCGGGATCTCGCCACCACCCTGCACGACCCCAGGAAGATGGCCATCGCCTGCGGCATCATAGGTGCCATCGTGGTCGCCTTCCTCAACAGCACCGCCGCCGCCGTCCCCGCCGCCCTGCAGGTCACCGCGGTCAAGGTGCTGGTGCCGGCCGCCAACCTGCTGGTCAACACCGTCATGCCGGTGATCTTCTGGCTGGCCGCCATCGAGGCGGGCAAGAAGTCCGGCTTCTGGGCCACCATCTTCGGCGGTCTGGCCCAGCTCATCATGGGCAACGCGGTACCAGGCCTGGTGCTCGGCATCCTGATCGGCAAGGGGGTGGAAGAGAGCGGCTGGAACCACGTCACCCGCGTCATGATGAGCGCCATCGTGCTGCTGTTCGTGCTGAGCGGCTTCTTCCGCGGCTTCGACATGAAACTGATCGAGTCCTTCCACCTGGGGATCCCCCTGTGGCTGGAGAACGTCCACAACCTGCTGAGTGGCAAATAAGGGATCACACCATGGATGAGAAACTGAGAAACAACTTCTGGTATGCCGACTGGTCCTTCCTCATTTTCGTCGGTCTGCTCTCTTCCGGCGTCTTCGCCGGTACCCATATGTTCTACCTCTACGGGGTCGGTGCCTTCAACGAGGTGGCCTTCGTTGCCATGCTCAAGGCCGGGATGGACACCGGCGCCTACGGTGCGGTGGCCGCCTTCGGCGCCAGCTTCCTGTTCGCCCGCATCATAGAGGGCTCCCTGGTGGGGATCCTGGACATCGGCGGCGCCATCCAGACCGGGGTCGGCCTTGGCGTGCCCGCCCTGCTGCTGGGGGCAGGCATCGTCTATCCGGTGGAAAACTTCACCGCCTCCCTGATCACCGGCATGGGGATTGGTCTGGCCATCGGCTATGTGATCATCCTGGCGCGCAAGTTCACCATCAACCAGAGCGACTCCACCTACGGGGCGGACGTCATGATGGGGGCCGGCAACAGCTCGGGCCGCTTCCTCGGCCCCCTCATCATCCTCTCCGCCATGGGGGCCTCCATCCCCATCGGCATCGGATCCCTGCTGGGCGCCCTGGTGTTCTACCTCTGGGAGAAGCCCATCACGGGTGGCGCCATCCTGGGAGCCATGCTGTTCGGCACCTTCTTCCCCATCGCCCTGGCATAAGCCCGGAATCACCGCCGCCCCTCGGGGCGGCCTTGTCGAGGCCATCAGCATGTACGACATGATCATCAGGGCGGGACGCCTGGGAAACGGGCAGCTTGTCGACATCGCCATCCTGGACGGAAGGATAGCGGCCCTGGGTGCGCTGCCAGAGACCACGGAGGCGAAGCAAACCCTCACTCTGGCCGGACAGGTGCATGTGAGCGCCGGCTGGATCGACGGCCACACCCACTGCTATCCCGCCTCCCCCATCTATTGCGATGAACCGGACAAGGTGGGGGTGGCGTCCGGCGTCACCACCGTCATCGACGCCGGCAGCACGGGCGCCGACGACGTGGACGACTTCCAGCGCATAGCCGCCACCTGCAAGACCCGGGTCCACGCCCTGCTCAACATCTCCCGCATCGGCCTGCTGCGCCAGAACGAGCTGGCCGACAGCCGGGACCTCGACATGGATCTCGCCTCGGCGGCCATTGCCCGCCACCCCGGCTTCATCGTCGGCATCAAGGCACGCATGAGCGGCAGCGTGGTGGGCGAGAACGGTCTGCAACCCCTGCGCATGGCCAAGCAGATCCAGCAGGCCAACGGCAACCTGCCGCTCATGGTGCACGTGGGCAACACGCCGCCGGATCTGGACGAGATCGTCGCCCTGCTGGGGGACGGCGATCTGCTGACCCACTGCTTCAACGGCAAGCCGAATCGCATCCTGACTCCGGCGGGCGAGCTGCGCCAGGCGGTGCGCGAAGCGATGCGGCGTGGACTCTTGCTCGACATCGGCCACGGCGGCGCCAGCTTCAGCTTCGAGGTGGCGGAAGCGGCCATTCGGCAGGGGATCCTGCCCCACACCATCAGCTCCGACATCTACTGCAAGAACCGCATCAAGGGGCCGGTCTACAGCCTGGCCCACGTGATGTCGAAATTTCTCGCCATCGGCATGACGCTGGAGCAGGTGCTCGCCTGCGTCACCCACCAGGCCGCCGACGCCCTGCGCCTGTCCGGCAAGGGGCGACTCGAGGTGGGCGCCGATGCCGATCTGACCCTGTTCGAGGTGATGAACGGCCCCACCCTCTTTACCGATACCGAAGCCGGCGCCCGCAGTGGCGATCGGCAACTGATGCCCCTCGCCGCCCTGGTCGGCGGCGAACTGGTTCTGACTCACTATGGGAAATCACACCATGCCTTCCGTGTATGAGAAATACCGGCTCAAACCGGTGATCAACGCCTCCGGGCGCATGACCCTGCTCGGCGTCTCCACCCCCGAGCAGGAGGTGGTCGAGGCTGTCAACTTCGGCCTCGGCCACTACTTCGAGGTGAAGGATCTGATCAACAAGACCGGCGCCTACCTGGCGGGCTTGCTGGATGTGGAAGATGCGGTGGTGGTCTCCTGCGCCAGCGCCGGCATCGCCCAGTCGGTGGCCGCGGTGATAGTGCGCGGCGACCCCTACCGCCTCGAGCAGTTGCACGCCCATGCCCACAATGTGCCGAGCGACATCGTGCTGCCCAAGGGACACAACGTGAACTTCGGTGCCCCCGTCGGCACCATGGTCAACCTGGGGGGCGGCAAGGTGGTGGAGGCCGGCTACGCCAACGAGTGCTCTGCCGCCCAGCTGGCCGCCGCCATCAATGCCAGTACCGCCGCCATCCTCTACATCAAGTCCCACCACTGCGTGCAGAAGAGCATTCTGTCGGTGGCCGAGGCGGCCGAGGTGGCCAGGGCCCACGGGATCCCGCTCATCGTCGATGCGGCGGCCGAGGAGGATCTGCGTCTCTACTACAACCAGGGAGCGGATCTGGTCATCTACAGCGGCGCCAAGGCCATCGAAGGGCCCACCAGCGGGCTGGTGCTCGGCAAGCGCCAGTACGTGGAGTGGGTCAAGCAGCAGGCCAACGGCATCGGCCGTGCCATGAAGGTGGGCAAGGAGGGGATCCTCGGCCTGACCCACGCCATCGAGCGCTACCTGGCCAAGGAGAAGGAGAGCGGTACCGCCATGGTCGCCAAGATGACCCCCTTCATCGAACGCCTCAACCAGTTGCCCGGCGTCAAGGCCCGGGTGGTGTGGGACAGCGCTGGGCGCGACATCGCCCGCACCGATATCGCCTTCGACCACCAGCAGATCGGTATGACCACAGAGCAGGTCGTCGCACGCCTGCAGCAGGGCACGCCTGCCATCTACTGCCGCGGCTACAAGGCCAATGAGGGGCACATCGAGATAGACGTGCGCAGCGTCACCCTGCCCCAGCTCGACCAGATCCATGCCGCCATCGCCCACCTCGTTCAGGAGAACCGCTGATGTCCCTTGTTCCCAACGACAACCGCATTCGGGTCTGCCAAAACGCATTACCGGGTTTCAAACAGCACGCCGTCGTCGACAGCTACCTCTGATTCAGGAGAACAACTGATGTCTCTTACCCCCAATTACTACCGCGATCGGGTCTGCCTCAACGTGCTGGCCGGCTCCCGACAAAATGCCGTCGACATTTATGAGGCTGCCGAGGGCCACGTGCTGGTCGGTGTGCTCTCCAAAAACTACCCGGATGTGTCCTCCGCGGTGGCCGACATGCAGGCTTACGCCAGGCTTATCGACAACGCCCTCTCCATCGGGCTGGGGGCAGGCGATCCTCGCCAGTCCACCATGGTGGCCGAGCTGGCCCGCCAGCTCCAGCCCCAGCACGTCAACCAGGTGTTCACTGGCGTTGGCGCCAGCCGGGCACTGCTCGGCCAGTCTGACACCCTGGTGAACGGCCTTGTCTCCCCCACCGGCACCCCGGGGATGGTGAAGATCTCCACCGGTCCCCTGAGCAGCCAGCAGCCGGACGGCATTGTGCCCATCGACACCGCCATCGCCCTGCTCAAGGACATGGGCGGCAGTTCGGTCAAGTTCTTCCCCATGGGAGGCCTGGCGTGCCGCGCCGAGTATCAGGCGGTGGCCGAGGCCTGCGCCCGTCACGGCTTCTGGCTGGAGCCCACCGGCGGCATCGATCTCGACAATTTCGAGGAGATAGTGCGCATCGCGCTGGATGCCGGGGTCGAGAAGGTGATCCCCCACATCTACAGCTCCATCATCGACAGCGAGAGCGGTCAGACCCGTCCCGAGGACGTGCGTACCCTGCTGGCCACGATGAAAGGACTGCTGGCATAGCGACACCCTCAGGCACCGGTCCGATCACTGACCGGTGCCTGGCTTGTCAATGACCCCCTTGTTAACATCGATTTTTCATTCCGCGACAGGAGTCCGATCCCGCCTCATGATCAAGCTGCCCCACCCCAGACTCCAGCAACTGCTCACCCTGCTCCACGCCGAGCCGCTGCCGCAGGAGGAGCTGGCCCGCCGCCTCAATGTCTCCACCCGTACGGTGCGTACCGACGTGGCGACCCTGAACGAGCTCATCGCCACCCGGGGTGCCCACCTGATCCACCAGCGCGGCAGCGGCTATCAGCTCAAGATCTACAATCAGGGGCTGTTCGAGGCGCTGCTGGCGGCCCAGGAGCAGGAGAGCGGATTGCCCCGCACCAGCCGCGAGCGAGTGCTGCACCTGCAGATCCTGCTGTTGAAGGCGGAGCAGGGGATCAAGCTCGACGAACTGGCGGACACCTGGTATCTGAGCCGGGCGGCCTTGCAGGGTGACATGACGGAGGTGCGGGAGCGGCTCGCCCACTTCGGGCTCGCCATCGACAGCAGACCCCGGCTGGGGATGCGCATCCAGGGGGGCGAGACGGCGATCCGCGCCTGCCTCACCCAGCTGCTCTGCCAGGAGCTGCTGCACCGGCATCCGCTCCAGAGCCTGCTGCCCACCCTCTGCCCCAGCAAGACGCTGGAGGTAGTGGGCAACCACATTCACGAGCAACTCGGTCGCCATCAGCTGCGTCTGGCCGACGAGAGCCTGCAGCAAGTCACCGTCTACTGCGCCGTCGCCCTGCTGCGCCAGGCGTCCGGCCACGAGTTGCAGCAGTTTGCCAGCGATGACATCACGCCGGCCCTGGCTGCGGTGGCCCGCGACATCTATGCCGAGCTGCCGACCCTGACCCCGCCGGGGCAGGAGGAGATCGCCTGCCTCGCCATCCAGATCCAGGCACGCCTCACCGCGGAGACGCCCCTGCTCAGCCCGGCCATGGCGGCCGAAAGCGAGCAACTGGTGGCACACCTGCTGGACTACATCCACCAGCACTACCCTTATGACCTTCGCGGCGATCCGCAATTGCGGGCCGACCTGCAGACCCACATCGGCGTCATGCTGCTGCGGGTCAAGTACCAGATCGGCAGCCACAATCCCCTGGCGGACCACATCAAGCAGTATTACCCCCTCGCCTACGACATCACGCTGGCGGCCATCTCGGAGTGGATCAGGCAGACCCCGTACCACCTGACCCATCACGAGATAGGCTACCTGGTGATCCACATCGGGGTCGGCCTGGAGCGCCACCATGACATCGGTTACACCCGGCGCCCCCAGGCGCTGCTGCTGTGCGATGCGGGCAACGCCACCTTCCGGGTGCTGGAGGCGCGTATCCGGCGGGAATACCCCCAGCTTCAGCTGACCACGCTGGAGTCGGTGCGGGATTACGAGGGGCTGGTGCGGGTCGAACAGGATTTCGTCATCAGTACCGTCAAGGTGAGCGAGAAAAATGCCCCCGTGGTGCAGGTGGCCCCCTTCCCGACCCAATACCAGTTGGAGCAGCTCGGCAAGCTGGTGCTGGTCGATCGCACCCGCCCCTACCTGCTCGACAAGTACTTCGATGCCGACCACTTCATGGTGCTTGATGAACCTCTCAGTCAGGCGGCGCTGTTTGATCGCATCTGCAGCCAGCTGGAGGCGGAAGACCTGGTGGAAACCGGCTTTCGGGGATCATTACAGGAGCGGGAGCGGATCGTCTCCACCCTGCTGGGGGACGGCATCGCCCTGCCCCACTCCCTCGGTCTGCTGGCGCGCCGCACCCTGGTCTATACGGTGCTGGCGCCACAGGGGATCGACTGGGGCAACGGGGAGAGCGCCACCCTGATCTTCGTGCTGGCCATCGCCAAGGCCGACTACGAGGAGGCGATGGGACTTTACGACCTGTTTCTGGCGCTGATGAACGAAAAAGCCAGCAGGAACCTACTGGCTTGTCGGGAGTTTGCCGCCTTCAAGGCGCTGGCGCGCAGCGCTCCCTGAGGCAACGGGGGAATTTACTCCTCGTTGAAGCCAGAGGTGAACAGCGCCACCACGGCGGCCAGGGCCTCCACCTCTTCGGGGCCCTCCACCTGCACCTCCACCTGCTTGCCCTGGGCGGAGTCCAGCATCAGCAGGCCGATCACGCTGTCCGCGTCGGCCTCCACGCCATCCTCGTTGCGCAGCAACACGTGGGCATCGAATCCCTGTACCAGCTCGAACAGCATCATAGCCGGTCGGGCGTGAATGCCTAGCTTGTTTTTGACTTCTACCGAGGCGGAAACTGTCATCTGAGCATCCTGTGTGTCAGGCGGGGTTTGAACGCTTGTCCAACGTGCGATGGCGGATCTGCACGTTCTTGCCAAGCAGCCGGAATGCGCTGGCGAGCCGCTCGGCGATGAACACCGACCTGTGCTGGCCACCGGTGCAGCCGATCCCGACGGTCACATAGCTGCGATTGTTGCGCTCCAGATGGGGCAGCCAGGTCCCCAGCATGTTCTCGATCTGCTGGATGAACAGCATGACGTCGGGCTGGCTCGAGAGGTAGTTGGCCACGGGCTCATCCTTGCCGGTGAAGGGCTTGAGCTCGGGGATCCAGTGCGGGTTGGGCAGGAAACGGGCGTCGAACACGAAGTCCGCATCCTTGGGAATGCCGTACTTGAAGCCGAACGACTCGAACACCAGCACCAGTTCGTTCTCTTTCTTGCCGAGCACCCGGGTCTTGATGAGCTCGCTGAGATCGTGAATGCTGAGGTTGGTAGTGTCGATGCGCAGGTCGGCGGTCGAGGAGAGCGGCGCCAGCAGATGGGTTTCTTCCCGGATCGCCTCGTCCAGCGACAGCTTGTTGCGGGACAGGGGATGCAGACGGCGGCTCTCGCCGTAGCGTTTGAGCAGGGTGGTGTTGTCCGCGTCGAAGAAGAAGCTCGAAAACTTCACCCGTCCCTCGTTGCGAACCTGGCTCAGCAGGCTCTCCAGCCTGTCTGTCTGGGCTGGCAGGTTGCGCACGTCGATGCTGACCGCCAGCTTGTCATACTGGCTCTCCACCGAGACGATCAGCTGGGGCAGCAGGTTGACCGGCAGGTTGTCCACGCAGTAGTACCCGAGATCCTCCAGCACCCTCAGGGCTACCGTCTTGCCGGAGCCCGAACGACCGCTTACCACTATTAACTGCATCTTGTCCCCTCACGCCAACGTGGCTGTGTCAGACCCGGCCTCAGGCCGACGTCATGATCTGATAGAGTTCTTCGTCGCTGGTCGCCTGGCGCAACTGGCGGCAGACGGCCTTGTCACCCAGCTTGGATGCCATCAGGGAAAGGGTCTTGAGGTGCTGTTTGCACTCGCTTTCCGGCACCAGCAATGCAAAGAGCAGGTCAACCGGTTGATTGTCGATAGAATCGAAAGGGATGGGTTCGGAGAAGGTCATCAATACGGCGGTCGGGGCAAAAGCATCGTCGATCCGGCCGTGGGGAATGGCGATACCGGCACCGATCCCGGTACTGCCCATCTTTTCACGCGCCAGCAGGCTCTCAAACAGCACCTGGCGGGAGGCACCGAGGCGCTCTGCGGCCAGTTCACTGATGATCTCTAGCGCACGTTTCTTGCTGGTACAAGGGACCGCACTCTTGGTGCAGTCCCGACTCAGTATGTGTTCAAGTTGCATAGTTATTTTTGATTTAACTTATCTTTGTGCTTGATGATCTGCCGATCCAGTTTATCCAGCAGGGTATCAATCGCCGCATACATGTCGGCATGCTGCGAATTGGCGAACACCTCTCCCCCGCTGACATGCAGCTTGGCTTCGGCGATCTGGTTCAGTTTTTCGACGCTCAACACCACATGTACGTTGTTGATATGGTCAAAGTGACGCTCGAGTTTGGCAAATTTGTTGTTCACATAGTCACGCAGAGCTTCGGTAATCTCGACATGGTGTCCGGTCAGGTTGATTTGCATAACGTCTTCCTTTTGTTTGCCTAAACCAGGCGTTTGCGCTGATTGGATGGCGGGATCAACAAGGATTCACGGTACTTTGCGATCGTGCGTCTCGCCACCATAATACCCTGTTCGGCCAGCAAATCCGCGATCTTGCTATCACTAAGCGGCTTGGCGGGGTTCTCCGCCGTCACCAGCTTCTTGATGAGCGCACGAATAGCGGTCGATGAGCACTCTCCTCCTCCCTCCGTATTGACATGACTGGAGAAAAAAAACTTCAGTTCGAAGATGCCGCGGGGCGTATGCATGTACTTCTGGGTCGTGACCCTAGAAATGGTCGACTCATGCATCTCCACGGCCTCGGCGATGTCATTGAGCACCATGGGTTTCATCGCCTCTTCGCCATACTCGAAGAAGCCCTGCTGCTGCTCGACGATACAGCTGGCCACCTTGAGCAGGGTGTCGTTGCGGCTCTCCAGACTCTTGATGAACCACTTGGCCTCCTGCAAATGGGAGCGGATGAACTGGGTATCCGTGCTGCTGCGGGCATTGCGCGCCATGGCCGCATAGGCCTCGTTGACACGGATGCGCGGTGCCGAGTCCGGATTGAGCTCCACCACCCACTTGCTCCCCTTCTTGACCACGGACACATCCGGGATCACGTACTGGGATTCACTCTGGATGATGCCGTTGCCGGGCCTGGGCTCCAGTTGCTGGATGAGGTCCAGCACCTCCTTGAGATCGCTCTCCTTGAGGCGGGTCTTGCGAGCCAGGGTGCGATAGTCGCGATTGCCGAGCAGATCCATGTGCTCGCGGATCACCTCCCTGGCCTCGTTGAGCCAGGGCAATTCAGGCGAATACTGGCCGAGCTGGATAAGCAGGCACTCCTGTACCGAGCGGGCGGCGATGCCGACCGGATCGAAATGTTGCACCCGCTTGAGCACCGCTTCGACCTCATCCAGTTCGACTTCTACCTCTTCGCTGCTGACTGCAGCCTGAATATCTTCGAGGGTGGCCGTCAGATAGCCGGATTCGTCGATGGCATCGATGATGGCCAGCGCGATCGCCGCATCCACATCGCTGAAGGGGGTGAGCCGCATCTGCCACAGCAGGTAGTCCTGCAGGTTTTCGGTGGTTTCCCCCTGATAGATGCTGTCCTCCCCGTCGTGAATGGGCCCTGCACTCTGGGCCGTACCGGCGGAGTAGACCTCGTCCCAGGTGGTGTCCACCGGCAGTTCGTCCGGCATGCTCTCCTGGGCCATGGCATCGCTGGAGTCGAGTTGACTGGCGTCCTTTGTCTCTGCCTCACTGGTTTCCTGCGCCTCGTTCTCCTCTTGCTCCAGCAAGGGGTTGTTGTCGAGCGCTTGCTGAATTTCCTGCTGGAGTTCCAGGGTGGAGAGCTGGAGCAGACGAATCGCTTGTTGTAATTGTGGCGTCATGGTCAGGGACTGACCGAGGCGCAACTGTAATGTCGGCTTCATCTACGTCGGGATATCCTTATGTTCAGCGAGGCAGTCACCTAACAAAAATGAGGGGTGCCCCCTTACTATAGACTGAATTGATCGCCCAAATAGACGCGCTTGACCTGCTCATCGGCGAGGATGTCGGCCGGCGCACCTTCGGCAATCATCTTGCCGTGGCTGACGATGTAGGCCTTCTCGCACACATCCAACGTCTCTCTGACGTTGTGGTCGGTGATCAGCACACCCAGCCCGCGTTCTTTCAAATGCTGGATGATCTTTTTGATGTCTATGACGGAAATAGGATCAACACCGGCGAAGGGCTCATCCAGCAGAATGAAGCGCGGCTCAGCCGCCAGTGCCCGGGCGATCTCGACCCGGCGGCGCTCCCCGCCCGAGAGGCTCTGCCCCAGGCTGTCGCGGATATGGGTGATGTTGAACTCTTCCAGCAACTGTTCGACCTTATCCTCCCGCTCTTCCCGGCTCAACCCCTTGCGGGTCTGCATGACCCCCATCAGGTTGTCGAACACCGACAGGCGCCGGAAGATGGAGGCCTCCTGCGGCAGGTAGCCGATGCCGTTGCGGGCTCGGATGTGCATGGGCTGCAGGCTGATGTCCTGCTCGTCGATGGTGATGAGACCGGCATCCCGCTGCACCAGGCCCACGATCATGTAGAAGGAGGTGGTCTTGCCCGCCCCGTTCGGGCCGAGCAGTCCCACGATCTGGCCCGTTCCCACCTCCAGGCTCACGTCGCTGACCACCATGCGGCGCTTGTAGCTCTTCTGCAGACCCGTTGCTTTTAACACTGCCATGGTTTCTGTTTCCTACTTCTTCTGGTCGGCGGGCTTGTCGAAGTTCTCGACCTGATCCGGCAGGAACACCGTCTTGACGCGCTGGGCCGGCCCCTTGCTCTCGGCGATCATCTTCTGTTTGACGATGTCGTAGCGGATGAGATCCCCGTTCACCTGGCTGTCTTCCTGCTTGAGCTGGCCGTTGCCGGTGATGGTCACCAGCCGGTTCTTCAGTTCGTAACGGATGCTGTTGCCGTGGGCATTGACCGGCTTGCCGTTGTCCAGCACCTGGAAGAAGGTGGCCGGATTGCCATAGGCCGTCATCACTTCCGCCCCCTTCTCGCCGGAGCGGATCACCACCACCTTGTCGGCCTGAATCTTGATGGTGCCCTGGGTGATGATGACGTCCTCGCTGAAGGTGATGCGGTTGTCCTGCATCTCGGCCACTTGCTTGACCGCATCCACATAGACCTTCTCGGCGAAGTCGGACTCTTTGGCGCTCAGGGTGCCGCACAGCAGCAGGGTCGTGAGGGCCAGATTAACGTTTTTCATTGAAATAAGTGGCATGGCCTTTATCCAGTAATTCGAAATATTTACGTTCCAGGTGACCCTTCAGGCCCACGCCTTCGGTCTGGAATTCCTGGCCCACTATGCTGATGTGCTGGTTGCTTCTCATCTCCTGAGTCACCAGATCCAGCTCCAGATAAGGGCTGTCCAGCGTGGAGATGAACGAGGTCGGCAGCAGGCCGTCCAGATGCACCTTGTCACGCAGGATCACATTGTCATCGGTGTTGAGCACCCCGGTCTCGGCCGTCAGCTTCCACTCGGCCTCCCCCTTCTCGTCGAACATGTAGACCACCGGCTTGTCGAAGGTGGCCTGCTCGAGGATCTGGTAATACTCCGCGTATTCCGACTCCAGCCGTTCGGTCCGTTTGCCCAGTTCGTTGAAGCGGGTCGTCACCAGGTTCCTGGCGGTGAAGTCCGGCTGAAAGTTCTCCACCTTGGTGGTCGGCTCCGGGGCCAGCTCGATCTCGCCAAGCTGCCAGGCCGCCAGCGCCACCAGGAACAGCAGTCCGAAGAGCACCGTCTGCTTGTTCATATCGACGCCTCGGGTTGATAGTCTCCCAGGCCCTTGGCCTGGAGGATGAGATCGCACACCTCGCGCACCGCACCGACACCGCCTCCCAGCCGCGTCACCATGTCGGCCCGCGCCAGCACCAGAGGATGGGCGTCCGCCACGGCGATACCCAGGCCACAGGCCTGCATCACCGGCAGGTCTATGGTGTCATCCCCCATATAGGCTGCTTGTGATGCATCCAGCCCCAGCTTGGCCAGCAGTGCCTCGAAGTGGGGCAGCTTCTGATCCGCCCCCTGCACCAGGTGCTGCACCCCCAGGCCCTTCATGCGATCGCTGACGATGCGGGAGTTGCGCCCCGTGATGATGGCGATCTCGATGCCCGCATTGAGCAGGGCCCGCATGCCGGCGCCGTCGCGGGTGCAGAAGGTCTTCAGCTCTTCGCCATTGTTGCCCATATAGATGAAGCCATTGGAGAGCACTCCATCCACATCGCACACCAGCAGGCGGATCTGCGCCGCCCTCTCGTACTGGCTGCGCGTCACCGGACCATAGAGGGTCGGTACGTCTTGCATCAAATTACTCCGGCTTTCAGCAGGTCGTGCATGTTGAAGGCGCCCAGCGGACGTCTTTCCCCGTCCACGACCAACAACCCGTTGATCTTTCTGGTTTCCATCAGTTTGACGGCCTCGGCCGCCATCATCTCAGGTCCTACGGTAACACAGTTCACCGTCATGACGCGGCTGATGGGGGTGTGATGGATATCCACCTGCAGGTCCAGAATGCGGCGCAGGTCACCATCGGTGAACAGGCCGGCAAGCAGCCCCCGTTCATCCACCACCGCCGTCATGCCGAGCCCCTTGCGGCTCACTTCCAGCAGCGCCTGGCTGATGGTGGCATCTATCCCCACCTTGGGCAACAGCTCACCGCTGTGCATCAGATCGCCGACCCGCAGCAGCAGCCGCTTGCCCAGCGACCCGCCAGGATGGGAGAGCGCGAAGTCATCGGCGGTGAAGCCACGGGCCTCCAGCAGGGCCACGGCCAGCGCGTCCCCCATCACCAGGGTCGCGGTGGTGCTGGAGGTGGGGGCCAGACCGAGGGGGCAGGCCTCCTTCTCCACCTTGATGCACAGATGCACATTGGCCTCTTTCGCCATGGTGGAGGCCGGGTTGCCTGTCATGCAGATGAGTGGAATGCCGCGACGCTTGAGCACCGGCAGCAGGGCCAGGATCTCGTCGCTCTCGCCGGAGTTGGAGATGGCGATGATGAGATCCCCGCTGGAGATCATCCCCAGATCCCCGTGGCTGGCCTCGCCCGGGTGCAGGAAGAAGGCGGGCGTCCCCGTGCTGGCCAGGGTCGCGGCAATCTTGTTGCCGATATGACCCGACTTGCCCATGCCGGTCACCACTATCTTGCCGCCGCAGCGCAGCACCATCTCGCAGGCGCGCTCGAAGGCTTCGTCAAGGTACTGGTAGAGCCCATCTATGGCTTGTTTTTCTATGTCCAGCACCGCACGGGCACTGCGACGGAAATCGAACAATTCAGACACTTTTTCAGGCTTTACAGACATAAAGGCACAGCTCCGGGCCGAAATTTGCTGCGGGATTATAAAAAAGTCTGCCGAGATAAGCGAATCGGATGCGGAAGGGCTGGTCGTTGATGCAAGTTGTTACATAAAACTGTCGCATCTTTGGGGGGGAAACCCGCTCAATAGTTGTTCCTCGCTGTTGCTTAGACCTAGACTAGCCCATAAAATTCGCTCTTCATTTATACCGGATGGACAATTGTTTGAACGATGACCTGATCACCATCTCCGACCTGACGTTCAGTCACGGAGATAGGTTGCTGTACGACAGGATCAACCTGACCATTCCCCGTGGCAAGGTCACCGCCGTCATGGGGCCGAGCGGGATCGGCAAGACCACCTTGCTGCGCCTGATCGGGGGCCAGCTGAAGCCTGAATCCGGTCACATCCTGTTTGACGGGGAAGACATCCCCACCCTCTCGCGCAGCCGGCTGTATGAAGTGCGAAAGCGGATGAGCATGCTGTTCCAGAGCGGCGCCCTGTTCACCGGCATGACGGTCTTCGACAACGTGGCCTTTCCGCTGCGGGAGCACTCCGGTCTGCCGGAGGAGCTGATCCACACCATCGTCATGATGAAGCTGCAGGCGGTGGGCTTGCGCGGCGCGGCGAAACTGATGCCCTCCGAGCTCTCCGGCGGCATGGCCCGACGCGCGGCCCTGGCCAGATCCATCGCGCTGGATCCGGATCTCATCATGTATGACGAGCCCTTCGTCGGTCAGGATCCCATCACCATGGCGGTGCTGGTCAAGCTGATCAAGGAGCTCAACGACGCCCTCGGCATCACCTCCGTCATCGTCACCCACGACGTGAAAGAGGTGCTGAGCATCGCCGACTACGCCTACATCATCGCCAACCGCAAGGTGGTGGCCCAGGGCACGCCGGAGCAACTGCGCGAAGAGCACAACCCCGAAGTCGAGCAGTTCCTGAAAGGATTGCCCGACGGTCCTGTTCCGTTTCATTTTCCGGCAGGCGACCTGCTACAGGATCTGTGATGTTGACAACTCAGGTAAGCAAGCTGGGTCGGAGCGGGGTGCGCTTCATCAGCGCCATCGGCCGCGCCACCATCATGCTGTTTCATGCGCTGGCGGGCCGTCCCCAGCCACGCAAGCACTTCCCGCTGCTGGTGCAGCAGCTCTACGTAGTGGGTGTACAGTCCGTCGCCATCATACTGGTGTCGGGCCTCTTCATCGGCATGGTGCTCTCGCTGCAGGGCTACAACGTATTGAAGGATTTCGGCGCAGAGCAGAGCCTGGGGCCCCTGGTCTCCCTCTCCCTGCTGCGGGAGCTGGGCCCCGTGGTCACCGCCCTGCTGTTCGCCGGTCGCGCGGGCTCGGCCCTCACCGCCGAGATCGGCCTGATGAAGGCCACCGAGCAGCTCTCGAGCCTCGAGATGATGGCCGTCGATCCCCTGCGCCGCGTCGTGGCGCCACGCTTCTGGGCCGGTGTCATCAGCATGCCGCTGCTGGCCTTCATGTTCAGCCTCATCGGCATCTTCGGCGGCAAGCTGGTTGGCGTGGACTGGCTGGGGGTGGATGAGGGCAGTTTCTGGTCCGCCATGCAGGCCTCCGTCGACTGGCAGGACGACATCATGCAAGGGGCCATCAAGAGCCTGATCTTCGCCCTGGTGGTCACCTGGATCGCGCTCTTCAACGGCTATGATGCCAAACCGACCTCGGCCGGGATCAGTCAGGCGACGACCCGCACCGTGGTCCACTCATCCCTGGCCGTGCTCGGTCTGGATTTTATACTCACCGCAGTCATGTTTGGATAAGGGAAAGATGAAGTTCAGCAAAGTAGAATTTCTGGTTGGCGCCTTCATGCTGGCTGGCATCGCGGCCATTCTGGCATTGGCGCTGCAAGTGGCGGGGTTGAGTTTCAAACCGGAAGGAGAAACCTATACCCTGCGCGCCCATTTCGATAATATCGGCGGCCTGAAAGTACGCTCGCCGGTCAAGGTGGGCGGTGTCGTCGTCGGTCGTGTCAGCGACATCAGCCTGGATGCCAAGAGCCAGGTGCCCGTCGTCTCCCTGCAGATGCAGAAGAGTGCCGGCGAGTTCTCCGAAACCAGCACCCTCTCCATCCTCACCTCAGGTCTGCTCGGCGAGCAGTACATCGGTCTGGCTCCTGGCTTCACCGACGAGGAGATGGGCACCAGCATGCTCAAGGACGGCGACATGATCGAAGACACCAAGTCCGCCATCGTGCTGGAAGACCTGATTGGCAAGCTCCTTTACAGCCAGTCCTCTCCGGCCGCCAATACACCCGCAACCAAGGAGTAACCATGTTCAAGAAAGTCGCCCTGCTGCTGGGTCTGATGACCAGCATGCTGTTCTCCCTCGTCGCCCGGGCGGATGTCAACACCTCGGATCCTTACGCCCTGGTGGATCAGGCCGCCCAGCAGACCTTTGCCCGCCTGAAAGCCGACCAGGCCCAGGTGAAGAGCAACCCGGACCACCTGAGGGTGATCATCCGCGAGGAGCTGCTGCCCTATGTGGACAACCGCTTCGCCGCCTACAAGGTGCTCGGCAACCAGATCAAGCAGACCACCCCGGCCCAGCGTGACGCCTTCGTCGACGTCTTCACCGAGTACATGGTGAGCTCCTACGCCGATGCCCTGGCCCACTTCGACAAGCAGACCGTCAAGGTTCAGCCGGGCAAGGCCGCCGAGAGCAACATCACCGCCGTCAACGTCAGCGTGAAAGAGGCCGGCAAGCCGGACATCTTCCTCGAATTCAAGCTGCGCAAGAACAACAAGACCGGCGAGTGGAAAGCCTTCGACATGGTCGCAGAAGGGATCAGCCTGCTCTCTGCCAAGCAGAACGAGCTCGGCGGCCTCATCCGCCAGAACGGCATCGACGCGGTGATTGCCCAGCTGCGCGAACACAATGCCAAGCCGCTGGTCATCAAGTCATGATCCTGAGCGGTGACTTGCAGGCTGCCCAGGTCAACGATCTGTGGCAACGCCGCGCCGACTGGTGGCAGGACGACCGACTCGAACTCGGTGCCGTCACCACCCTGGATTCCGCCGGCCTGGCCCTGCTGGTCAAATGGGCCAAGGCGGCCCTGGCACGAGGTGCCACACCGACACTGGTGGGCGCCTCCGACGATTTTCATACGCTGACCAACCTCTACGGGGTGGCCGGCCTCTTTCATTCAACCCCGCTCACAACTGAGGACTCATAATGCAAGTCTCTGAAATTGAAGCGATACTCCTCGAGGCTTTGCCATTGTCCGAAGTCCATGTCAAAGGGGATGGCAGTCACTACCAGGTGATCGCCGTCGGCGACATGTTTGACGGCATGAGCCGGGTCAAGAAACAACAGGCCATCTATGCCCCCCTGATGGACAAGATCGCCACCAACGAGATCCACGCTCTCTCCATCAAGGCCTATACCGACGCCGAGTGGAAACGCGAGCGTAAATTCCAGCTGCCCTCCTGATTTGGTAAAGAAGTAACCATGGACAAATTCAAGATCACCGGCCCCTGCACCCTCTCCGGTGAAGTGACCATCTCCGGCGCCAAGAACGCCGCCCTGCCCATCCTGTTCGCCACCCTGCTGTGCGACGAAGAGGTGCAGCTCTCCAACGTGCCGCGTCTGAAAGACGTCGGCACCACCCTCAAGCTGCTGGAGATGCTGGGCGCCACCACCAAGGTCAACGGCAATGTGACTGTGCTGACCGGTGCGGTGAACAACCACGTCGCCCCCTACGAGCTGGTGAAGACCATGCGCGCCTCCATCCTGGCGCTGGGTCCGCTGGCGGCCCGCTTCGGGGCGGCCGACGTCTCCCTGCCCGGCGGCTGCGCCATCGGTGCCCGCCCGGTCAACCTGCACGTCCACGGCCTGGAGCTGATGGGCGCCAAGATCACCATCGAGGACGGCTATATCAAGGCCCGTGTCGACGGCCGCCTGAAGGGTGCCCACATCCTGATGGACATGGTCTCCGTCACCGGTACCGAGAACCTGATGATGGCCGCTGCCCTGGCCGACGGTCGCACCGTGATCGAAAACGCCGCGCGGGAACCGGAGGTGGTCGATCTGGCCCACTTCCTCAACGCGCTCGGAGCTAACATTCAGGGTGCGGGTACCGACACCCTGACCATCGACGGCGTCGAGCGTCTGCACGGTGGCAGCTACAGCGTGCAGCCTGATCGCATCGAAACCGGGACTTTCCTGGTGGGCGCAGCGGTCACCGGCGGCAAGATCACCTGCCGCAACACGGATCCGAGTCTGCTGGAAGCCGTGCTGGTCAAGCTGGAAGAGGCAGGCGCCTTGATCGAGAAGGGCGAGGACTGGATCACCCTGGACATGACGGGCCGCCCCCTGAAGCCGGTTACCATCAAGACCGCCCCCTACCCGGCCTTCCCGACCGACATGCAGGCCCAGTTCACCGTCCTGAACGCGGTCGCCCAGGGTACCGGCATGGTCACCGAGACCATCTTCGAGAACCGCTTCATGCACGTGCCCGAGCTGGTACGGATGGGCGCCGAAATCGAACTGCAGGGCAACGTGGCCATCTGCCGCGACACCAACCAGCTCAAGGGTGCCCAGGTGATGGCGACCGATCTGCGCGCCTCCGCCAGCCTGGTGCTGGCCGGCTTCGTGGCCGAAGGGGCCACCATAGTCGATCGCATCTATCACATCGACCGTGGCTACGAAGATATCGAGCACAAGCTGCAAGGCCTGGGCGGTCGCATCGAGCGCATCAAGGAATAAGTCCGGTTCCTCATGAGCCGTGCATAAAAAGGCCCCCTCGCCAGGCGAGGGGGCCTTTTTCATGGTCGCGATTCAGACAGGGCAGAGGGAGATCAGTGCCCCGCCAACTTCATCTGCTCGACCAGCACAGAGCCGGTCTTGAGGCTGGAACGCTCGTCCTCGTCCATCCCCACCGCCACGATATGGCTGAACATCTCGGCCAGGTTGCCCGCTATGGTGATCTCCTCCACCGGATAGGCTATCTCGCCGTTCTCCACCCAGAAACCGGCAGCGCCGCGGGAGTAGTCGCCATTGACGATGTTGACCCCCTGCCCCATCAGCTCCGTCACCAGCAGGCCGGTGCCCATCTCCTTGAGCATGCCCTGGAAGTCCTGACCTGTGCTGGAGACCTGCCAGTTATGGATGCCCCCGGCGTGGCCCGTGGTGGTCAGCCCCAGCTTGCGGGCGGAGTAGGAGGTGAGCAGCCAGCTCATCAGCTCGCCGTCGCGGACTATGTCCAGGTCGCGGGTACGCACCCCCTCCCCGTCGAACGGGGTGCTGGCGAGCCCCCCCAGCAAGTGGGGGAACTCCTGAATGGTGAGCCACTCGGGCAGGATCTGCTTGCCCAGCTTGTCCAGCAGGAAGCTCGACTTGCGATAGAGGTTGCCCCCGCTGATGGCCATCACCAGGTGGCCCCAGAGCCCGGCTGCGGTATCGGGGTGGAACAGCACGGGGGCGTGACGGGTGCTGATCTTGCGAGCTCCCAGGCGGGAGACGGTGCGCTCCACCGCCTCGTCGGCGATGCGCTGCGGGCTCCAGAGCCCGTCCAGGGAGCGGCTGGAGGAGTAGCCATAGTCCCGCTGCATATCGCCGTCCTGCTCGCCGATCAGCACGCAGCTCAGGGAGTTGCGCGATGCCGCATAGCCTTTGACGAAGCCGTGGCTGTTGCCATAGACCTTCACCCCCAGATGGCTGGAGAAACTGGCGCCGTCGGAGTGCTTGATGCGGGCGTCGCGCCCCAGGGCCAGTCGCTCGCACTCGATGGCCAGCTCGATGCCGCGCTGGGGATCGAGCTCGATGGCGTGACAGAGTTGCAGATCCGGCGCATCCCAGGCCAGCAGATCCGCATCCGCGAGGCCGGCGCACTCATCGGGAGAGGTATGGCGGGCGATCTCCATGGCCGCTTCCACGGCGGCACGAATGGCCGGCTTGGTCAGATCCGTGGTGGACGAGGAGCCCTTGCAGCCATCGCGATAGACGGCGATGCCGAGCGCCCCGTCCTTGTTGAACTCGATGCTTTCCAGCTCGCAGCCCCGGGTATTCACCGAGAGGCCTGTCTGTTTGCTGATGGAGACTTCGGCAAGCCCGGCGCCCAGCCCTTTTGCTATCGCCAGGGCCTCGGCGACCACGGCCTCGAGATGGGCTTGATCCTGGCGGATTTGATCTTGCTGGTCCATAACTCACATCTGTATGAAGGAAGGAAAGAGGCTAAGCATATCAGACCCCTGCGCCCAGCGGGAGAAGCTGGTAACATATCCGCCAAACGTGAATGACAGGAATCTAGAGACCGATGAGTCAATATCAAGACGACAACGAGTGGGAAGACTGGGGCCCCAGCAAGAGCCAGCTCAAGCGCGATGCCGAGGCCTTGCAGAAGATGGGGGAAGAGATCGTCTCCCTGAGCCACAGCGAGCTGGAGAAGATCCCGCTGGACGAGGAGCTGGCCGAAGCGGTCGAGCTGGGCCGCAAGCTCAAGCCCAAGAAGGATGAGTCCTTCCGCCGCCATCTGCAGTTCATCGGTCGCCTGATGCGCAGCCGCGATGTCGGCCCCATCGAAGAGGCCCTCTCCATCATCAAGATGCGCCACTCCACCGTGAACGCCCGTCTGCATCGTCTCGAACAGTGGCGCGAGCGCCTGATCACCGAGGGTGACAGCGCCCTCAACGAGCTGATGTCCCAGTTCCACGAACTGGACCGCCAGAAGCTGCGCCAGCTGATCCGGACCGCCAACAAGGAGCGGGAGCTGAACAAGCCGCCGGTCGCCTATCGCGAGATGTACCAGTACCTGCGCGGCGAGATCGAAGACCAGCTGTAAGCCAGCAGCCTGCTGACGGCAGAAACAAAAACGGGGCCAATCAGGCCCCGTTTTTTATGCTAGATCAGTTGCCCGCCATACACTGGGTATGGGTGCCGGGCTGCAGATAAGGCACCAGCAGGGGGGCCATCCCCTTGAGTACCTGCACCGGTAGCGCCGACGTGAAGCGGAACTTGTCGGACTGGCTGCCCGGCACATAGGCCGTCAGGGTGCCGAAGTGATCATTCCCGATGTAGAAGACAAAGGTCGCGGTACGGTTGCGGGCCAGCGAGCTGGTCACATTGCCGTAGCGGCCAACCGTCTCGATCCTGTTGTCCCCCGTCCCCGTCTTGCCCCCCAGGGCCAGGATGGTGCCGTCCTGCAGGGCGAAGGCTCCGGCGATGCGCCGCGCCGTGCCCCCTTCCACCACCTTGGACAAGGCGTTGCGCAGGGCATCCGCCACCTCGACCGGCATCACCCTGACCCCTTGGGTATTGGCCGGCTCAAAGGCGGTGGCAAAGGGGGTGTCCTTGGCGAAGGAGAGATGCTCGATGCGCAGGGTCGGCGCCCGCATCCCGCCGTTCTGGATGATCCCCATCAACTCCGCCAGAGCCGCCGGCCTGTCACCCGAGCTGCCAAGGGCGGTTGCCAGGGAGGGCACCAGATGGTCGAACGGATAACCCAGGCGTGCCCAGCGCTGATGGATGTCGAGGAAGGCCTCGACCTCCAGCATGGTACGGATCCGGCTGTCCCTGGCACTGCGATGGCGGGTCTTGAACAGCCAGCTGTAGACCTCCTGACGCTCGTCCCGGCTGGCCTCGACGGCGTCGGCGAAGGTCGCCTTGTCAAACGCCCTGAGATAGGAGAGCAGCCACAGCTCCAGGGGGTGGACCCGGGCGATATAGCCCTGGTCCGGCAGTGAATACTTACCCGGACCGTAGCTGACATAGAGCTGCTCGACCCGCTTCTCGCTCAGCTTCTCCCGTGGCAGGCGCTTCGCCAGGAAGGCGGCAAACTCCGCCTGCGACGCCTCCGGCATCAGGTAGCGATGCACGGCCGCGAGACGCACGGCGCTGGGCTTGAGACCGTCGAGGAAGGTATCGAGCTGCTCTTCCACCGTCTTGCCGCGATACTTGCGCCAGAAGCGCAGCAGATAAGTCTGGCCCTCCTTGTCGGCAAACTTGGCGAGATACTCGGTGCGGCGCGGATCCTTGTCATCCTTGAGCAACTGGGCACGGTTGCCCTCCTTGTAAAGGCTGTAGCGCACTATATCCCGCATCAGCCGCACGAACGGCAGGTTGATGGATTCACGCAAGGCATCGCGGATAGGGGGGATGCGACCGTTGTCCTCCTTGCGGAAGTTGTTGAAGGTGTGCATGCCGCCCCCGGTGAAGAAGCCTTCATAGGGGCTCGCGGAGTACTTGCGGTCCAGCGCGGCCTCCAGCATCACGGGCAGGCTCCGGTCCCTGGCATTGATCAGATAGGAAATGGCCCAGCGGCTGATGTTGTCCTGATCGGAGACCTCGATCTTGCGCAGACTCTCGGCCGGCATGTTCCCGTAGCTGTCGTGCAGCTCGGTGACGATCTCGAGATAGGTGGTCAGCACCCTCAGCTTGGCGGTGGACCCCAGCTCCAGCTTGCTTCCCTCGTTGATATCGAACGGCTGATCCGTGTTGTCGGTCTGCACGCGCACCTTGACCCCTTCCGGGGTCTTCTCGAACAGGGTAAAGCTGTATTTCACGTCCCCCGTTTTCTCCGGCGAGAGCAGGCGCTCACCAAACAGGCCGACCTGGGCGGCGAAGGCGGGATCCGCCAACTGCTGCAGATAACGTGAGACCTCGTTTTGCAGCGGCATGTTGAGGGTGGTATTGGCCGTCAGATCCATGCGGTCCAGGTCATAGAGCTGAACCCCGAGCTGGCGGCTCAGACGGGTTCGAGCCACCTGCAGGCCCTTGTTGTTGTTGACCCGGGTGATGGCCGGTGCCTGCAGGAAATCGCGGAAGACCAGCTGGGCCTTGAGGGCGGACTCCATCAGGGGGGGCGTGATCATCCCTTCCTGCACGAACAGTCTCAGGTAGCTGTCTGTCAGGGTCGACAATGCCTCCCGGCCCTGAGCCAGGTAGTAGGAGGGGCGACGGTGGGCAATCATCAGGGAAACGACCTGGCGCAGTGCCAAGCCCTGTTCGGCCAAGGTAGCGTCCTGATTGCGGGCGGGGTCCAACAGACGATTGACCTCGTCCACATTGGCCCCGAACCAGACCCAGAGCCCATCCCCCAGACCATGAACCTCGCCGTATCCCGGGGCGGCAGAGAGCGGCACCGAGTTGAGATAAGCCCAGGCAACCAGCTTGCGCGCCTCCAGAGTCTCGGGCCCCAGACGATAGGCACGCACGCTGGCAGAGACCATCTGGCGGATCTTCTCGGTCGGCGAAACGGTCAGGCCATCGGGAGAGTGACGATACTTCTCCACCTGGGTCGCCAGGGTACTGCCGCCGGCCGACTGATCCTGCATGTCCAATGCCTTGCCCACCTGAGACAGGGCCGCCTTGGCGAAGCGTGGCCAGTCCACGGCCGGGTTGGCGAGGGGCTCCTTGTTGCTCAGCAGATCCCGGTTCTCGATAAACAGCAGCGACTGTATTACCAGAGGCGGTATGGCGTTGAAATCCGGATAGTAATGGGTCGGATACTTGTACTGGTAGAAGGGCTCGGCACGACAGTCATGCAGCGTCAGCCCAGCCTGAACCTTCTCGGTGTAAGGGACAAAGAAACCATGGCTGGCATAGTTGTAGAGTGCATCAGAAAAACGCACCTGCTCGCTCACCTGATAGCCGCGCTGGGTTAGACGCTCCTGGATCATGGGCATCAGCACATAGCCAAGGCGCTTGTCGAAGGGGCCATCGTCCGGGAAGGCGATCTGTTTGCTGGGGCCGGGTTCAAGCTGATACGTCAGCTTGGCTGCATAGCGGGAGACCTCCTGCGACTGCAGCCGTGATGTCTTCATCTCATAGCCGACCAGGGCAATCACGGCAGCCAGGCAAAGCACGAAGATAAAACAGAACAACCAGCGCCACCAAGGGCGACGCTTGCGCTGATGTTGCCCGTCCGCATGCGGGACGGATGAATCCTGAGATGCCACTTTATTCGAATCCGTCTGTTTTGATGCGCCCATATCAGCCCCACCATGGTTGCGCAATTTATTGTCTTTCAATCAAGCTTAGTCGTTTCAAGTCAAGGGCTTGAAAACTATTGACTGCTTTGCAGCGATGTTAACAGGGCAATTGTGAAAATGGGAGCCGATTGTTGCAGCGCGGCAAGAGATCCGAGCTGAGGGGAAAATGAAACACCGGCCCAAGGCCGGTGTTTGCGAGAGCAGGGCGGGATTACTTGCTGGTACCCATGCCTTTCAGCTTGGTGCTCAGTTCCTTGCGCTCCTTGGAGAGCTCTGCGTTCTTAATGATGTGGTCATCAACCCGCTCTTCATAATCCGCACGCATGTTGGCGATGATGGCCTGTACCTCGTCGATGCTCATGCCGGGCTTGATGTAGTCGCTCAGGTTGTCGAGCAGCAGGACCCGCTTCTGGTTGTCACGGATCTTCTTCTCGTTATCCGCGATCTCACGCTTGAGCTTGTTCTGACGACGGGACATACGCACATATTCCAACACATCGCTGAAGGTAGACTTGTTTACTTGTTCCATATCGATACCACTACTGAAGGTGAATGAAAACTGATCGGTATTCCCAGTACCAGATAAAGAGACGAAGGCATGGCATGGGCAAACCTAGAATGCCCTTTACTCTACCGAGTTATGATGCAGATACAACCCCAATCGCAGGCCCGATACCGGGTTTAAACAGAAGAGAGCCAACTGGACAATCTGATGCACAGCGGTGGGTGCTCAGGTAAAGTCATGTCCATACGCCAAGCAATGACAGCGGGCAAATAGGCCACTCCATGCAGAGATATAAATAAGAGGGAGCGAGGGGCAGGACAACGGCGAACAGACATTTCAGGCAATAAAAAACCCCGCTCAAATGAGCGGGGTTCTTCGTGTTGGGTGCCTGGCAGTGTCCTACTCTCGCATGGCGAATGCCACACTACCATCGGCGCTACAGCGTTTCACTTCTGAGTTCGGCATGGGGTCAGGTGGTTCCACTGCGCTATTGCCGCCAGGCAAAATCTTCAATCTGAAAAAGCTGATTTAATTATTCGTTCTCGGTATCTGCTACAAGCCTTCGAACACTTCTTGGGTGTTGTATGGTTAAGCCTCACGGGTAATTAGTATGGGTTAGCTCAACACGTCGCCGCGCTTACACACCCCACCTATC
>NZ_JBFODA010000027.1:0-59279 GCF_040908055.1 Aeromonas sp. R7-4 | reverse complement strand
GTAACCGTTCACCGGGAGGATGTTGACAACAACTCTTCCGGGAGCGGGTAGTCTGTTTTCTCTATGCAGGCACCGACCACGGCCCTCAGCCATTCCTGCGGACAGCGACCTAACCGCTTGGCTGTCTCTATCAAAGACAAGATGCGCTGCCGAAACAGCTCTCCCCGATGTGACCAAACGCCATAGCTCCCCTTGCGCCACAGCACATACCCGCGTAGCGCCCGTTCCGCCTCATTATTGGTCAAGGCTATCTCGTCGTTTTCCAGAAAACGCCACAGCATTTCATCATCCTTGAGCAGTAGCCGACAGCGACCTCGGTAGCGCTTGCTGCACAGCAAACTGCCTCGCCCCAGCTCTTTTCGCCAGCTTTGCCGACATCGCTCAAGCCTTCGCTGATATTGTTTCTGGCTCAACACGCCTTGTTCATAGCCATGTCGAACCCTGAATACGCTATTTGCGAGAAGCACCAGTCGGGCCCCAATGGGCTGATTGACCTTTTCGCCGCTGTCGGCAATCGCTGCCACATTGCGCAGTACATGGGCCCAGCACAGCTGACGCTGGCTGCTGTCGATGAAACGGTATCCTGCGTACTGGTCTGTCACCAACACGCCATCCAATTCTGAGCCCAGCAGCCGTTTGGCCGCATCCTGACCCCGGCCAAACGCCGTCATGAAACAGACGGCCACCTTGCTCAGTGCCAGCCACATCCAGCGCCGCTCACCACCACGCTGATGCCGTGTTTCATCGGCATGGATACAGGAGGCTGATTGCACTTGTTGTTTGATGGCCTGGTGCGTCGGGGTCAACATGGCACTGACTCGCCCTTGCGCCTCGCTGATGGCGCCGCGACTGAAGCTCAGGCCGAAGTGCTGTTTAAGCTGTTGTTGTATCTGGCTAATGCTCTGGTGAAACAGACCACTTTGCAGGGCGATGTAGCTCAGCAGGTTGGTCCCCATCTGGCTGCTGCTCACCGTCTCGGGCAACGGAGCCGGGCTGGTCTCGATGCAATGACAACAGGTGCCGCTAAAGAGCTGATGTTCGGTCACCCTGTAGCTGACCTCGGGCAGGTCAAAGACCTGATGGACGCGGTAGGGTTTGTCATGAAATACCACATTGCCCCCACAGCAGGCGCACTGTCTGGCAGGGTAATGGGGTATTACCGTCAGCCGTTCATCCGCTGGATGACGCTCACGCCGAGCGCCTTTGTGGCCCGGTTGGGCGCCGCGTTTTTTACCTGAGGCAAGGCGCGGCCGAGCAGGTGGTGGTGAGCCTGGCCCATCACTGGAAGGAGGCTTGGAGGAATTGCCGCTGTGCTGGTTGAGTCGGTCTTCTAGCTCGGCGATGCGCGCCATCAGCTTCTGAATAAGTTCATTAGCCTGCTCAAGGGTCAGCGGCGAAGCGGCCGGTGGGGTCATGGATGTGCTCATGCCCCTGATGGTGCCAAGCTGACAGGATCACGCAAGAGGCAATAGTGGATCACCGGACGATCGTCTCATTTTTTACCTGTCAACTGGTCTGGGTGAACCGTTACACAAAAAGGGGGCCGAGCCCCCTTTGATGCACTTGGCAACGATTATGCCTGTTCTGGCTCGGGCTTGCGAAACGCATGGCGCACCAGCACTATGCCCACCCCCAGCATGCCGCCGAGCAGGGTGGCCAGCACCACGACCAAGGGGCGCTTTGGCTTGTCGCGAGTCAGAGGCTCATCGGGGGCATCCAGATAAGAGAAGGGACGGAAGCTTATTCCTTCTAAAGAAATTTGTTTCAAACGTGCCATCTGTACCTTTAACTTTGGTAACTCAGGCTTATAGAGTTCAATATCAAGAGATTTGAGCAAAGCGAGTCTTTCATCCAATCCCTTAGTTCCCAGCGAGATTGAGAAACGTTCACGACTGTCGTAGTTTTCTAACGGAGCACTGACTCCTGCTGCCTTAGCAATGCTGTTGGCTAATGCCGTCTCAGAAACATCCTGTTTCAGAGCGCGCTTGGCATCTTCCTGCATCAGTACATATCGGGTAGAGATCCCCTCCAGTTGGAGCACACGCTCTTCACTGAGTCGGTGAACCACCCTCTGTTGCTGTAACTTGATGATGTAATCGATATAACCTTCTAACATTACCAAGGAGCCCTCAGCTGTAGGGGCAGAGAAGCTGATCTCAATACCCGGAACCTCCCCCTTCTTGTCTACAGGTGCGGCTGACACCAATTTGGCCCAGTCACGCAGCCAGCGCCGACGAGCCTTATCATCAAGCCCCAACTCTTCTACCTGCTCGGCAAACAGTGGGCTTGCTTTCAAATATTCCCGACGATTTTCGTAAGCATTAAATTCCTGAATAAACTCTTGGTAAAGAACCTTACCACTAGGGAACCCCTTAAGTCCCAAGGCTTCGGCTTTCATCGCAACCTTGCGCATTGGCAACAAATCTTCCGGCTTGGGAGCTGTGATCACTGCCTTGGTAGACCACTGTTCGGAGGCGAGCAATGCATAACCAACACCAACAACAGCAAACAGCACTGTGATGATAAGAATCAGCAACTTCTGCTGCCATAGTACCAGCACTAGGTCGCGTAGATCGACTTCATCACTGGAGGAAGCTTGCCAGCCTTGTGGCAGGCTGGCACCAGATTTGGGGGTTATCTCTTTATTGGTCATAACAGCTGTCATTTCCTAATCAGTTTGGAGAGTTAATAAAAGGGGCCTGACGATCCTTGTCAGACAAGATCAAGGGGATATGTTCCATAAGCGGCCACACAATAGCCAACTCGGGGTCAGCCCAATGGAGCGTCCGCTCATATTCAGGACTGTAATAATCAGTGCACTTGTAAAGCACTGTCGCCATCTCGCTCAACACATAGAAACCGTGCGCAAAGCCGGGGGGGATCCAGAGCGACATGGGCGAATCGGCATTGAGGTGTAGCCCCACCCATTGACCATAGGTAGGACTGCTCCGACGCAAATCCACCGCCACATCGAAGATGGTGCCAGAAATGACCTGCACCAACTTGCCCTGTGGTCGTTCAATCTGGTAGTGCAGACCTCGCAGTGTACCTTGGCGGGAGCAGCTCAAGTTATCCTGCACGAAATTCACATCACCACGATCACCTCGATTCCGACAACAATGAGCGACAAACTCCTGCTGACGAAATAGCTCCATAAAGCTGCCACGCTCGTCGGCATATTGCCGATGCTTGATTAACACCACATCGGGAATGGCCAGAGAAATAAATTCCATCGAACTGACTCTGTTTATTGACTCATCTGGTTGCCGTATCGCCCTGTCACGCCCAGAAGCTGATGCAGCGTCTCTTCAACCCCCTCACGCCAGTGAGGCAGATCGAGACCGAAAGTACTCCGAAACCTGGCCGTATCGAGGCGTGAGTTCAGTGGTCGCCTGGCTGCGGTGGGATAGGCGTGAGTCGGCACGGCATTGAGTTCCCTTATCTTGAGCTCTCCCCCCCCTTTTCTCGCCTCGGCAAAGATAAAGCGGGCATAGTCGTACCAACTGGTCTCCCCTATCGCCGTCACATGATAGAGCCCGCATGACACCGGATTGGCCAGCGTTTGCTCAATTGCACTCAAAGTAACTCTAGCCAGCATGGCAGCCGAAGTGGGCGCTCCGATCTGATCGCAGACCACGGAGAGAGAAGCCCGCTCCTGCCCCAAGTGCAGCATGGTTTTCACAAAATTGTGTCGATAGGGGCTGTGCAACCAGCTGGTACGCAGGATCAGATGGTGGCAACCGCTGGCCTGAATGGCCTGTTCTCCTTGCCACTTGCTCAATCCATAGACATTAAGAGGATTCGGTCTGTCTTCTTCCCGCCAAGGCCTGTCGCCGCCGCCATCGAAGACATAATCGGTGGAAAAATGGACCAACAGGGCTCCAAGCCGCCTTGAGACTTCAGCCAATGCCGCCAGCGCTTGCGTATTGATTTGATAGGCCAGCGCAGGCTCAGTTTCCGCCTGATCGACCTGGGTATAAGCAGCGGCGTTGATGATCACCCGTGGTCGTAGTCGCTCAACCAAAGCAACCAATCGCTCAGGTTGTAAATAATCACCCTCTGTCCGCAAAGGTACTGACAATGGAACGGATCCTAATTGCTGGCGTATTGCCCATCCGAGCTGACCATTACCTCCCAACAACACCAAGGGTTGCGGTTTGACAATAAAATGGGCACGTAATTCAACGAGACCCATTGATAGTCTTAGGCCTTAGTTTTGCCAGAATACGCCATATATTATTCAGCAACTGGTAATAGAAGAAAAATACCAGAATAAATATCATCAAGCTAATCCATTCAGGCACGCCACCATATTCAAGCATAATGCCCGTAATAGCCAGTAAGGCCGCAATGCCACAGATCACCGCCAGCGCCTGATGGGATGAGAGCCCCGCTCGCAGGCAAATATGATGCAGATGCTCGCGGTCAGGTTTAAAGGGGGAAACACCCTTGCGAATACGCCGCACCATAATACACGTCATATCCATTAGAGGGATGGCAATCAGCCAAAGCGCAGTAACAGGGTTCATTTGTGCCTTTGGTCCTTGGGTTCCTTGCAACAATACCCAGATCACGGTAAAGCCGATCAGCATGCTGCCCGCATCACCCATAAAGACCTTCTTGCGTCCCCCAAAGGGGAAGCCTAGGTTCAGACAGATATAGGGAACTACCACGATCATCATCAACAGACAGAAACGAGCCAACGGTAGTTGCCCATCAGCATAGTGAATATAAGATAGACCGCCGAAGGTAACCATTGTCAATCCCCCTAGTAGCCCATCAATACCGTCTACCATATTAAAGGCATTAATAGCCCCAAGAACAGCAAATACAGTAACGATGTAACCCAGTGGCCCTAAGGTCAGTTCATAGCCTAATAGCAGTTGTCCAAGATTTTTTAGCGAGAGTCCCGCCCCAAAAATCATTGCACAAGAGATCAATATCTGCACAACCAAGCGTATCCGATAATCAACATCATATTTATCGTCGATAGCCCCCATAATGACCAACACCGATGAGCACAACACATAAATATCAGGACTGACTATCAAATTAGGCTTAACCCATAATACTAACATCAGACTCAAATAAATAGAAACTCCCCCCACAAGCGGAACTAGTCCCTGATGATGCTTACGTTCATTTGGACGATCAACCAGATTTATTTTTTTGGCTACTTTTCTTGCAAAAAACAAAATGAAGAAGGCCACTATAAAAAAGCTAATATACTCCATTGAATACACCAATGCATAGTTTAAGAGTAAAAAACATAAATATATACTAATCGCTACCGAACAAATCGCGAGTATATATCTTATCTATTACATCTGATAATTCTGCGACCATGCGATTGGTCAGAATCACATCGCAACTTGCTTTGAATTCTGACAAATCAGTTATTACCTTAGAATGGAAAAATTCTTTCTCGGCAAGTGTAGGTTCATAGATCACGACTTCGATTCCTTTTGCCTTAATCCGCTTCATTACCCCCTGAATAGCTGAGGCACGGAAATTATCGGAGCCCGCTTTCATTACCAGACGGTAAATGCCAACACATTTTGGTTTTTTACGGATAACGGAATCGGCAATAAAATCCTTGCGTGTGGTGTTGGAGTCCACAATGGCGCGGATCAGGTTATTGGGGACATTATTGTAGTTGGCCAGCAATTGCTTGGTGTCTTTCGGCAAGCAATAGCCACCATAACCGAAGGAGGGGTTATTATAGTGACTGCCAATACGCGGATCGAGGCCGATGCCATCAATCACCTGCCGACTGTCCAGCCCGTGCAGTTGTGCATAGGTATCGAGCTCGTTGAAAAATGCCACCCGCATCGCAAGATAGGTATTGGCAAACAGCTTGATCGCCTCTGCTTCTGTGCTGTCAGTGAAAAGCACCGGCACATCTTGCTTGATGGCGCCTTCCAGTAGCAGGTTGGCAAACAGCTGTGCCCGCTCGGACCGCTCACCCACCACAATACGAGACGGGTGCAGGTTGTCGTAAAGGGCACGACCTTCACGCAAAAACTCCGGCGAGAAAATAAGATTGTCACACCCCAACTCTTCACGCAGCCGAGCAGTAAAGCCCACCGGAATCGTCGATTTGATCACCATGACTGCATCAGGATTGATGGCCATCACGTCCTTGACCACAGACTCCACGGTACTGGTATCAAAATAGTTGGTCTCAGTATCGTAATCGGTGGGGGTAGCGATAATGACAAACTCTGCCCCCTGATAAGCCTCGGCTTTATCCAGGGTTGCCCGCAGATTCAGATCGTGACTGGCCAGATAGCTTTCAATCTCTTTATCGACGATGGGGGAGCGGCTCTGATTGATCAGCTCGACCTTGCTGGCAATCACATCGACTGCCACCACCTCATGGTGTTGCGCCAGCAATACCGCATTGGAAAGACCCACATATCCCGTACCACAAATAGCAATTTTCACAACTGACCTCGCTTACTACTGCACTTTATAATACTGCTTGTACCAGTCGACAAAGGCTTGCACACCCTGCTCAACCGACATAGCTGGTCGATACCCGGTTGTTTTGAACAGAGCGTCAGTATCGGCCCAGGTTGCATATACATCACCGTTCTGCATCGGCATCATATTCTTTATCGCTTCTATGTCGAGTGCTTTTTCAAGCGCATCAATAAAATCCATCAATTTTACCGGGCTGCCATTACCGATATTGTAGATACGATAAGGGGCACTGCTGTCTGCGGGTGAACCTTGCTCTGATTGCCAGTCAGGATTGGCAACCGGTACCACATCGGCAATGCGCAAGATACCCTCAACAATATCGTCGATATAGGTAAAGTCACGGCTCAGCTGGCCATTGTTATACACATCGATAGGCTGCCCAGCTAACATGGCCTTGGTGAATTTGAACAGCGCCATGTCTGGGCGTCCCCATGGTCCATAGACGGTGAAAAAGCGCAGACCTGTGGTTGGAATGCCGTACAGATGGGAATAAGTGTGTGCCATCAGCTCATTGGCCTTTTTCGAGGCGGCATAGAGTGAGACTGGATGATCGACGGCATCTTGGGTGGCAAACGGCATTTTGCCGTTCATGCCATACACAGAACTGGAAGAAGCATAAACCAGATGTTTGACACCGTTATGACGACACCCTTCGAGAATGGCAAGGTGACCCACCAGATTGCTGTCTGCATAGGCAAACGGATTCTCAAGGGAGTAACGCACACCGGCCTGCGCAGCCAGATGAATAACCCGTTCAAATTGCTCCTTGGCAAACAATTCGGCCATGCCTGCCCGATCGGCCAGATCAAGTTTGCGAAAATCAAAATTGGCTTCACCCGCCAGCCGGGCGAGACGGCTCTCTTTTAACGAGACTTCGTAATAATCATTAAGATTATCGATACCGATAACAGTATGACCTTGCTGACAAAGATGCTGACTAACAGCACTACCAATAAATCCAGCGGCACCCGTGACTAAATATTTCATGTTACGACTCCGATAACACATGTTGATACTGCTCAAGAACCAAAGACTCACTAAAATGACGTACCATAAAGTTACGACTAGCGAGCCCCATTTCCTGACGTTCTCTAATGTCAAGTTCAACTATTTTTTTCATCGCATCAAACAGTGCAACACTACTACGTGGTGAAATCAAATATCCATTCACCCCATCAATGACAGTTTCACGACAACCAACAGAATCGGTAGTGATCAGTGGCAAACCACAACTACCAGCTTCCAACAATGAGCGCGGTACACCTTCACGATAATAGCTTGGCAAGATAAAGCAATCGGCATTATGCAAAGCGGCCACTACATTATCTGTGGTACCTAAATACTCAATAGTACCATTGTGACACGCTTCATCAAGTTCAACTTTTGGTAACTCTGCTGCTGTACCTCCATATTTACCCAACACTTGAAAGATACAATACGGGTAGATGGCTTTGAGTTGACTGGCTGCGCTAATATATTCCCGAATGCCCTTTTCGAGTAAAAGTCTGGCAGAGAACAAAAATACAAAGGACAGCTGGGTAGAACTTGCAACTTCAAGTGACTTTGCTTGTTGGTAGGTAAAACGATGAACATTAACACCAGAGCCAGGCAGCACACTATTGCGTGTTTTTTTTAACAGACCTTTTTCAATAAAAAGGGCCTGATCATCTTTATTTTGAAAAAAAACATGTTGGGATTGACTTAAACAAACTCGATAAAGTAATTGCATTAAGTTTTGCAGTAAACCAGAACTGGAAAAGGTACGACCGAGCCCAGCAATATTGTTGATCACTTTGCAACCCAGAAGACCTGCAATAAAACCGCCATAGATATTCGGTTTGGCAGTAAAACCTAAATAGTAATCAGGTTTTATTCTAT
Source organism: Aeromonas sp. R7-4 (assembly GCF_040908055.1). Lineage (NCBI taxonomy): Bacteria > Pseudomonadati > Pseudomonadota > Gammaproteobacteria > Aeromonadales > Aeromonadaceae > Aeromonas > Aeromonas sp. R7-4. The sequence continues at coordinate 50,915 of NZ_JBFODA010000027.1, read as the reverse complement.
TAATAAGCTTACGATAGGCTAACAGTGTAACAATATCTTTAAATGGCGCAATGGAGCTAGAAGCCATTCTGATATCATGCACTACGAAACCTAATTTACGCAGTTTTTCACTATATTGATCTTTTGGGGCGATAATTTCGACTTGATAATTTTTAGCCAGAAAACGAACAAGTTCAAGACGAAAATTAAATATACTCCAACTGGTGTTGGACGAAATGACTATTTTTTTCAAAATAAACTCTTAAAATATAAAGTTATAAATGTGGCGAGAATTAATTGACGTACAATTCAAGCCATTTGTTAGTAACAGCTTCTATTGAAAACTTTTGTAATACACGTTCACGAGCTAGTTTACCCTGGGACTTAGCGGTTACAGTAGAGAAGGCGAGCCCATTGCATAATCCACGTGACAACGCAGCACTATCTTTAGGCGGAACAAGGATGCCGCATTCTCCCAGCACTTCTTTTACGCCGCCGCAATCCGTGGCCACCACAATACGTTCACAGGCCATGGCTTCGGCAACTACCAAACCAAAACCCTCCCATGCTGATGACAGAACAAATAAATCAGCAGCACACATCCACTCATGTACATTCCGTTGCAGCCCTAAAAAATGCACCCTAGATGCAAGGTCTAATTCTGCTACCAAGGCTTCAATCTTGGCTTGCTGTTCACCGGTACCAATAATGGCCAATTGTGCATGATTTAAATCCATAGGTAACAGACTAAAGGCATTTAACAAGTTGGGGTAATCTTTAGCATCTGTCAAACGACCAACAGCAAAAATTAGTGGAGTATCATCAGCTATTTTTAACTGCTTGCGCTTAGTGATACGACATTTTGAATTGAAAGTGAAACGAGTAGTGTCGATACCATTATGCATAGAGATTATTCGTTCTGCGGGTGCGGCACCACGTTTTACCGATATATCTACTGCATCTTGACTCACATTGGTGCTGATATCGCATAAACGATCAGTCAAACGATAAGCCAGCATTCGCAACCAGCCACCTTCATTAGAACTATGCGCTGTACAAATGAGTTTTTTAATCGGTGCAGTTAAACGTAGCAAACGGGCGAATATATTGGCATGCACCATATGGCTATGTACCACATCGGGCTTAAATTGCTTTATTAACTGCCGAGCTTGCCAATAGGCTTTAATAAATCCAAACGGGGTTTTAGCCATATTAAGCTCTACGACGTCAATCTTGGCAGATAGCGGGCGGTTAACCGTTTCACCAGTCATCGAGATTAAAAATACTTCATGGCCTTTAGCGACAAATTGATCGGATAAATCACACACTTGCCGTTCCGCCCCGCCCATACCAAGTCCGGTGATGATTAATGAAACTTTCATTTTATACCTTAATAACCGCCGAATAAATATTGAACACCCTGTACCGAGAGGCTATTGCTTTCTACAGCGCCCTTAAATATTAAAGAATTAACAAGAACAAATCCAGCTAATAAAAAAATTGCCCTTGCATTACCAAACATGCACATCAAACATATTATCAGAGGAAGAAATGAAGTAATTAATCGGCCTGCGAATGGGCTAAAAAAGTACATACCAACATATACAGAAATGCCAACTAATGCTACTACATAAAAACCATCCTCTGTATGTACTTTTTTTCTTTGCGAAAGTGTCACCAATAGTACAGACACATACAGAATAAAATTACCACCACCACCACCACCACCTACAGTATCCTGATACTCTGTCGCTTGTCTCAATGCAAGGACTTCAGCGAGTGGCATAATCAAAAAACTAACCACAGCGGAAATAAAAATAAAAAAACAGACTCGGTGTATAATATTTTTACTGATGATAGATGAGAATAATTTATCTATGGATAAAAAAGCAAACAAAATAAACGCAGATGAATGGATAAAGCCTAGTAAAAAAACCAGCAATAAAAACCATTTAGACTGCCAAAAATAAAAAATAACCCACATTAATAGTGTTGCAGTAAATGCTTGCCGAAGCACGACTAACAACATATGAAATGACTGCGGCACCAAAACCAAAGCCATAAAACCCAATGCCATTAGCAGTAAATTCCTGCTTCTAATAAAGATGAAAAAACTTACAGTGAACGCAGTAAAAGCTACAAAAAATAGCGGAACCACTTCTGCAGTAAATACAAACGTCAGCGCATTATTTAATAACAAAAACAAAGGCTCATTAGTAAATAAAGCAATGCCATCATAACGCTCCATTATGTTTAGCGAATCTTTAGCGTAAATAATGTAATTGCCTCTATCTCTAAAATATTCATTGGGCAATAATGTTAATAAAAATGCAAATGACGCTGAACAAAAAGCAAAGAAAAACATTTTTAGTATTTTAGAGGAAAAATGTGTTAAATTGATAGCACTCATAATAAATTAGACCATTTATCGATTATCACATCGACTGAAAATTCATTTCTATTTCCTTTAGAGTGTTGAGAAAATGATTTATATGTTACCTCCTCGTTAAAGCAACTTACTGCATTGCTTATTTTATCTGATAGGTCTGCCACATCCCCCGCTTCACACAACCACCCTGTTTCACCGTGTTTAATAATTTCAGCAGGTCCTGTATCACAATTAAAAGAAACAATCGGCAAGCCATAAGCTTGTGCTTCGATCAGTACCAGCGGCAATCCTTCAAAGCGCGAACTCATCACAAAAAAAGCTGCCTGTTGATAGTGGGCAGCGATATTGTTGGTTTTTGGCAACAACTCCGTGCTCGCTTCAATATTTAAATCACGGCGCAGTTGTTCGAGCATGGCTTTATCTTCACCATCACCCACGATGCGCAAGCGCCAATCGGGGTGTAACGGGGCAACCTGCGCCCAGGCTTGCAGCAATAGATCAAAGCCCTTCTGATAAGTTAGGCGACCCACAGCTAAAAATAGTTTTTCTTTTTCTGGATTAATGTTGTTAGGGAGTGCAATAGTGACCGGATTAGGAATAGCGGTAATATGTGCCTTGCAGGTGGTATTGGCAAGCCAGAGCTGTTTATCTCGCTCGGTTAAGGTAATCACATCATCAGCAAACCGTGCAGCCAATTTACGGGCTAACCGGCGGCTGGCCTTACCCAAATCGACGTGATAATTAAAATGCTCCCAGCAGATATGGCGCACGTTTAAGCCCACCACAGCAGGCAAGGCATACAGCGCCAGCATCGACTCGACATCAATTAAAATATCAATTTGGTGTTGCTGCAAATAACGGCGTAATTTTACGATCGCCTGCGGTAAACGCAGCATGCCACGGCCCGCCGTGGTAAACAGTTGACTAATATGAATGCCATCAGCTAATTCAAAAAAAGGCTCATCACCACATTGCAAACTCAACATATGTATTTGATAACCACGGCACTGTAACTCGCTGGCTATCACCGATGAAACGCGTTCGGTACCACCAGCGTTGTTTAGATTACCGATAAAAAAACAAATTCTTTTCATTTATCCCTGCCAGTCAACAAAAGAGCAAACAAGTTTAATCGTGCGTGTTTCGCATTAGCGTAAATTTAAGTCTTACTATGTAACGCATAACGATGCTAGCCAAACGGTATAGCTTTAAGTTCGCAATCATCATGCATAATTTAAAATGCAGGGGAATTTCTGCAGAAAAAACATAAGGGTTCGTATCAGGGAATAGCTGCCAAGTGTCTATTTTTACAGACTGCCACTCACCATAAATTAAGAATGTTTTTTGTTTAATTTTGAACGTAATCAAATCATTGGCAAAACAAATATCTCTATTTGACTTTAACAAGAAATCACTGACATAGCTTACAGTAGATAAAATGTCATTTCTCTTCGAACTACTCATTCCTTTCGTAATAGAGTTAGTATTCTGTTGATTATAGTTATATAAGCACCGTTCAAGATAACTGACTGTATTGGAAGCATAAAAACATTTCATTACATAAATAAAATCTTCCAAATAATTAATACTAACGATAAATGGATGATCAATTTCACCTAGCACTTTACGACTGATTAATTTATTCCATGTATAACCACGCTGCTTATCACACAATTGCTGCTTCAAACATAAACCACCTGATTTTTCAGCAGGCATATGAATATATTCAATGTTGTCTTCATATACCGCCAAATAATCACACACCACTACATCCGCATTATCTTCAATTGCCTTGGTGTACAGCGCTTCAAGCCAGTTGGGTTCGGCCCAGTCGTCGCTATCAAGGTGGATGACATAATCACCCGTCGCTAACTCCATGCCTTGAGCGCGGGTTGCAGCAACCCCCCGATTCTCGCGGCTAATTAAGGTCACCTGCCCTTGCCGCGCGGTGTAACGCGCTATCACTTGCTTGATGATATTCAGGGAGTTATCTTTCGAGCCATCGTCAATAATAATAAATTGCACATCATCAAGGGTTTGTTCCATCAAGCTGATAATGGCGCGCTCGACATATAGTTCGGTATTATACACTGGTACGATTACAGATACTTTTGGCATATTATTTAACACAATCCAAATGATAATTAACTATTTAAAAATGGAGTTCATGTTTATTTACAGAAGAATCCTTTGTGCAAACCTTTACTATACGTAAGATAAACCAATATACACATACTAACAGCTTCTACGGAGGTCACTGAAATCGCCCCCCCAATAGCACCAAACTTTGTAGCCAAGAAGAAACATAATCCAGCGTGTAAGATGCAAGTAAATATTGGCAATAACATATATTCACGACGATAGCCAAAAGGTAATAATAAATAATTAGCCATTGTAACTGACATCAACACAGTAAAAAACTGTGGGGACATTACTTTTAACACGTCAGCAGCCACAATAAATTCCTCACCCAATATAAAAGCTACAAGTTGTGGGGCAAACAGCCAAATCCCGACAATTATTGTTAGTGCGAAAAAACACTTAGCTAGAACAATCTTACGCAATAGCTGATACATCTGCACCTTGTCTACTGTGAACAAGTTATTAACCCTAGGATAAATTGCACTCCCAACAACCAAGAAAAGCCCGATGAGCGCCCCTCTTAATCTGTCAGCACTTCCATATAAACCGACTTCATAGCTATTGCTTACTAATTTTAAAATTACAGGTGTACTCATCGTATAAAGACTGATTGCCACAGTTGAAATAAACAATGGAAACGAGTCTTTTAACTGAACAATTGTGGCTGCAAAGCTAAAATTAATTTTTATAATAATACCAGAACGGTATACCAACACTTGTGATATTGTAGCCGCTAGTATGGCAACAGCCCCTTGTACAAGCATTGCTAAGTTTGCATCATCAGTTGACGTCACCAACCACAAAATCAAGGGAATCGCCATCGCCCTTGAAGTAATATTGGTTAGTGTCAACGCTGATATTTTTTCAATCCCCTGAAAAAACCATATTGGTGTAAATACTGAACCAACTATTGTAAATAAAATAAAAACCACACCATTATAATCAGGATTATTGACATTGAAAAAATAAATCACCAATACTACTGAACCACACAGGATACCAATTAAACACTTAGCCGATATTGTTGCCCAATATATTTCACTGATTGTCTTTTTATTGCCATTTGCCTGAGCTATCCGCTTAGATGCGCTGAGGTTAAAGCCAAAATCCGTTACTAATACAAAATATTGTGACAACGTCAAAATAAAGGCATAGACGCCAAATTGACTAACACCAAGTACACGGGTCAAGTAAGGGAATGTCATCAAGGGGATAAGGTAATTCGCACCTTGCATAAATAACAAAAGCAGAATATTTTTTCTTAAGAGAGACATTGATTTTTAGCACCAACCTATATTAAAAACAGCAATATAATTTTAGCTAGGTCTATATTTTCACATTAAACATCATTCCATTCCGTTAATTAAAAGTATCCATTACGTCAAAATCAGGATATCTAAGCAATAACTATTCCTATTTTGATGATACGCACCACTTTGTAAGTTCCCTAAAAATCTTGATTATCTACATATAACTTTACAGTTTTACACACACCGGATTGGCACCTTTTATTCGTCCGCTAATCCAGCATATGGTTCATCTTAAAAAACATCAAAGTGTTGTTAGCGAGAGTATTAACTTCTTTTTACTCGGCCAGAATCAGAGGATGGCGCCTTTATCCCTTTCACCCACCGCCCCAACTTCCATGCATGTGACAAGCAGAAGGAATAAGCAACAAACAGCAACAGATAAAGTGCAATCATCAGCCATTCAGGCAGTTGGACTTGTTCGGAAAAATACCGAAGAAGACGATGCCCAGATTGGCCACCACGATCAATAGCAGGGCCTCGCGGGAGGTAAAGCAGGCATGAAGCTGAATATGGTGCAGGTGATTGCGATCGGGGCACAAGGGATCGTGCCTTTACAAGAGCCTCCCCACCATTCCCATCAGAGGCAAACCGATTAGCCAGAGCATCTTGTTAAATCGCGCAAAGTTCCCTAATCGATTAGCTATGTGCAACAACGGCATCCCTTTGAGTTCCGTTGATGAAAGAGCTTAATTGACCAAAATCTCGCTCAACATCCGCGCCACCCCCACTTGCCAGCTCGGCAACACCAAATTGAAGGTCTGCTGAAACTTAGTAGTATCCAGGCGTGAATTGTGGGGCCGCCGGGCCAGGGTCGGAAAAGCGCTGGTCGGCACCGCATTGAGTTGGGTGACCGCCAGTTCAACCCCGGCCTCTCTGGCTTTGGCAAACACCAGTTGGGCATAGTCGAACCAGGTCGTGGTTCCCGAGGCAATCAAGTGATAGAGCCCCGCAACTTCTGGCTGGTTCTGCGCCACGCGGATCGCATGGGCGGTGCAATCAGCCAACAACTCGGCCCCCGTCGGGGCGCCGAACTGGTCGTTGATAATCGACATGTCGCTACGCTCTTTGCCAAAACGCAACATGGTCTTGGCAAAGTTGGCGCCCCGGGCGGCGTAGACCCAGCTGGTACGAAAAATCAGATGGCGAGCACACTGAGCGGCGGCGTGCTCCCCCGCCAGCTTGGTTTCACCATAGACATTGAGCGGAGCGGTCAGGTCACTTTCAACCCAGGGGCGCTCTCCACTGCCATCGAAGACGTAATCGGTGGAGTAGTGCACCAGCCAAGCGCCCAATGCTTCCGCTTCTTTGGCAATCGCCGCCACACTGGTGGCATTGAGCAGCTCGGCAAACTCCCGCTCGCTCTCGGCCTTATCGACCGCCGTATGGGCCGCCGCATTGACGATCACATCCGGTCTGACCTGACGCACAGTCTCGGCGACCCCCGCCGGGTTGCTGAAGTCGCCGCAATAATCGGTCGAATCGAAATCGACGGCGGTGATGCGACCCAAGGGGGCAAGCGAACGCTGCAGCTCCCAGCCCACCTGGCCATTTTTGCCAAACAGCAAAATATGCATCAGACGCGCTCCCCATAGTTTTGCGCTATCCAGGATTGATAAGCCCCGCTCTTGACGTTGCTCACCCACTGCTGGTTATCCAGATACCACTGCACGGTTTTACGGATCCCGGATTCAAAGGTCTCTTGCGGCTGCCAGGCCAGCTCGGCGCTCATCTTGCTAGCATCGATGGCATAGCGCCGATCGTGACCAGGGCGATCCGCCACATAGGTGATTTGCTCGCGATAGGAGCCCGCCTTCGGCACCATCTCGTCGAGCAGATCGCAGATGGTGTGCACGACCTCCAGATTCTGTTTTTCGTTATGACCACCGATGTTGTAGGTCTCACCGATAGCGCCTGTGGTGACCACGGTGTAGAGCGCATGGGCGTGATCTTCCACATAGAGCCAATCGCGGATTTGGTCACCCTTGCCATAGACAGGCAGCGGCTTGCCCTCCAAGGCATTGAGGATCACCAGCGGGATCAGCTTCTCGGGGAAGTGGTACGGGCCGTAGTTGTTGGAGCAGTTGGTGACTATGGTTGGCAGGCCGTAGGTACGGCGCCAGGCGCGCACCAGATGGTCGCTCGATGCCTTGGAGGCAGAATAGGGGCTGCTGGGGGCATAGAGCGTGGTTTCGGTAAAAAGCGGCAAAGCCTCATCAGGGGCAGCCTCATCCGGATGAATCAGGTCGCCATACACCTCATCGGTAGAGATATGGTGGAAGCGGAATGCTGCCTTGCGCGGCTCAGGAAGACTATTCCAGTAAGAACGGGCCGCTTCCAGCAGCATATAGGTGCCAACGATATTGGTTTCGATGAAATCGGCAGGGCCGGTGATTGAGCGATCAACGTGGCTCTCGGCCGCCAGGTGCATCACGGCATCGGGCCGGTGCTGGGCAAAGACCCGATCCAGTTCGGTACGGTTGCAGATATCGACCCGCTCAAACGTGTAACGATCGCTGGCGGATACCGCCGTCAAAGATGCGAGATTGCCTGCATAGGTCAGCTTATCGAGGTTGACCACTGCATCTTGGGTATGCCGGATGATATGGCGAACAACGGCAGAACCGATAAAACCGGCACCACCGGTAACAAGAATTTTCATATCAATGGATATTTATACAAAGTCAGTGAATGGCTGAGGCAGGAAGGTCTGGACTTGTATGCCTTGTATCCGAGGTAACATAGTCTGAGAAAACCACGACAACATGGCGCTGGCAACTACGTTGGCTACCGCCCTTGAGTTACAGCTCCCAATATGCTGCTTTTAACCTGATTGTGCGCGCTGTTGGCCATAATACCCTCCAGCTTGTTGTTTTGATTGATGTTTAACAATGTTGTCGCATTACATTGCACATCCAGGCAGTCCGCAGCCTGCATTGCTCACATCTTGGGCAATTGATGCCCCAAACCCGATTTTGGGCCAGATTCTATCTTGTTTGGCGCTGGGATGAATAGTCATAACCGCAGAAAACCTCTCGTAGGGTAGGGATTCAAAATTGCCACTCATTAGACCTTCTGACCCTTCTCGCGCAACATCCATCCCTACGCCACACCGGGAGTTGTTCCCAATCACCGGCATCAAACAATAAAATTGAATATGTTCAGGCGATTACAACTGCATGCCTGCGTTACCCCGATGCTCGGAGCCTAGTTGTGACGACGAGCACTGCTGCAACAGCATAGCGAGTCCCCATACCCACCTGTGCGATCAGAACAGTCGCAAGTAGTCACCAATGGAACCCCGACAGTCCTCATCTGATTCGACAGCATGACTCACAATAAAGCACGAAAGGCATGACTGCCGATGCAAGGACGGGTAGAGGAGACAAAGGCTGGCATGATTCAGTCCCGATACAGGGGGGTCAAGTAGGATCCGCATTGACTCTCCTTCTTGTTGACCCTCTAATTGACAGCCTGGACCCTTATCATCATGCATCTTATGAAAATCCTACTGGTCGAAGACGACAAGCTGCTCAATCACCACCTCTCCACGCTGTTGACCGAGGCCCAGAATCAGGTTCACAGCACGGACAACGCCCAGGTGGCGCTGCACTATGCGACCGACTACCCCATCGACGTGGCCATCATCGATCTCGGCCTGCCGGACATGGACGGCCTGCAGCTCATCAGCCGCCTGCGCGAGCAGCAGATCCCCTTCCCCATCATAGTGTTAACCGCGCGGGGCAACTGGCAGGACAAGGTGGAAGGGCTGGAAGCCGGTGCCGATGACTACCTGGTCAAGCCCTTCCAGAAGGACGAGCTGCTCGCCCGCCTCAATGCCCTGGTGCGCCGCAGCGCCGGTTTCATCTCCCCCAGGGTGAAGGCGGGTGACTACGAGCTGGATCTCTCCCGCAAGGAGCTGACCATCGCCGGCGAAGTCACCGTGCTCACCAGCTTCGAGTATCTGATCCTGGAGTACCTGATGCGCAACGCCCGCCAGGTGGTCTCCAAGCAGCAACTGCTGGACCAGCTCTACGGGGATGGTGAGGGGGATCCCAACACCATAGAGGTGATGGTGAGCCGACTGCGCAAGAAACTGGATCCGGAGGGGCTCATCCAGCCCATTTCCACCATCCGCCGCCAGGGTTACATCTTCAACCTTTCCTGCAGTTGATGCCCCTTGACATGCTGCACCCCATGACACTGATCCGTCGCTCGCTGCACCTCAAGCTGATGCTGAGCGCCATGCTGGTCATCGCGCTCATCATGGCCTTCTCCGTCTATATCCTCTACCTCGGCCACGCCGAGGAGCAGGCCCAGAAAGCCAGCATCCGCATGCAGGAGAACCTCTCCAAGCTGTTCTCCTCCAAGCAGCCGGAGCCCCACGCCATCACGGATCTCGGCGGCCTGACCCCGGATGCCATCGACCCCAATCTCGACACCCTGATCTGCCGCTCCGATGGAGAGTTGAGCTGGTCCAGCCTGCACATGCCCGAGGTGATCACCATCAAGGAGACCATCTGCCGGGATTTGATGAAGTACCTTGGGGGCCAGGATCAGGACTATTTCTTCAAGCTGCACACTATCAAAAATGGCGAGAGCTACTTCATCTACAGCCTGCGCTTCCTGCGCAACCACGGCGACGGCCCCACGACCTACTACGTGGTGATGGTCGATTCCGCCAAGCGCTACCAGGCCCAGACCCGGGACTATCTCTACCGGTGCATTCGCCAGGCATTGCTCGCCTACAGCCTGCTCGGCGCCCTGCTGCTGCTCACCAGCTTCTGGAGCCTCTCTTCCCTGCGCACCATGGCGCGGCAGATAGACGAGATCCGTGCCGGCACGCGGGAGGCGCTCTCCAAGGACTACGAGCGGGAGCTGACGCCGCTGACCGAATCCGTCAACCAGTTGCTGGAAAACGAGCGCCAGCAGACCCAGCGCTATCAGCATGCGCTCAACGATCTCGCCCACAGTTTGAAGACCCGGCTGGCCCTGATCCAGATCACCGCCCAGGAGCTCAAGCTCGGCCACGACATCCATGACAACATCAGCGAACAGATCACCACCATGGACCAGATCATCCAGTACCAGCTGCGCCGCGCCGTCACGGGTCGCAAGCGCCTCGCGAGCAAGGGCACCGAGCCGGTACCGCTCATCGAGAAGCTGCTGGCCAGCCTCGCCAAGGTCTATCGCCACAAGAAGCTGCAGACCGGCTTCCAGTTCGATGACGATGTCTTCTTCCACGGCGAGCAGGGCGATCTGATGGAGTTGATGGGCAACCTGCTCGACAACGCCTGCAAGTTCGCCATCAGCGAGATCCGGGTCCATGTCGGCCACCAGGACAACGGCCTGCTCATCGTGGTGGAGGATGACGGCCCCGGTATCGCCCCCGGCAAGTCGCAGCAGATCTTCCAGCGCGGCGTCAGGGCCGACAGCTCCCCGGGCCAGGGGATAGGGCTCGCCGTCGTCACCGAAATAGTGCACAGCTACGGCGGCAAGATCCGGGTGGATGAGTCTCCCCTCGGCGGCGCCCGCTTCCATATCACTCTCCCCTGACAGATCGGGGCCAGGCCAGTGCCTGGCCCCTGCCGCATTCGGGCATCGCCATCCCGGCGCTCACCTTCTCCCACCATTTCCCCTATGCTGCCGGGCGATGCCTTGCCGAGTGCAATGGTGCTGACAAGCTGCACCCCATCAGAAACCGACGGGCCTCTCCCCTCACCCCCTGCTCGAGCAGAAACGACGGGCATAAAAAAACCGGCCGCGAGGGCCGGTGAAACAGTTCAGGCTTGTCAGGTGACAATTCGCACCCAGCGGATGAAGACAGCTTCCAATTCCCTGTGAAACCCTGTCCTCTTGAGTACGTGAGCCTACTCTACGCCAGGGCCACTGAATCAGGGCTGAACCGCGATGAAATCGTTTCCCTAGCCTGTCAGAGACGGATCCCGAGGGACTGGCGCAGATAGGCGCCCGCACCGAGCAGGCCCGGACCTTCGTGGGTGATGAGGAACACGGGGATGTCCTTGAGGTAGGACTTGAAGCGCCCCTTGTCCTCGAACGCCACCCGGAAACCGGAGGCGATAAAGAACTCCTGGAAGCGCGGTACTATGCCGCCGGCGATGTAGACGCCGCCGAAGGTGCCCATGTTGAGGGCCAGGTTGCCGGCAAAACGCCCCATCAGCACGCAGAAGAGGCTCAGGGTACGGCGACAATCCAGGCATTCCCCCGCCAGCGCCCGCTCCGTGATGTCCTTGGGTTCGAACGCCTCGGGCTCCCGGCCGTCGGACTTCACCAGCCCGCGGTACAGGTTCACCAGACCCGGGCCGGAGAGGAAGCGCTCGGCCGACACATGGCCCAGCTCGCCGCGCATCACCTGCAGCACCGCATCTTCCTCTTCCGTGTTCGCGGCGAAGTCCACGTGCCCGCCCTCACCCGGCAGACTGAGCCACTGTTCGCCGGCCTGCACCAGGTGGGCGACCCCGAGGCCGGTGCCGGCACCATAGATGGCGATGGGCTTGCCGGCCACCGGGGCCGCGCCGCCCAGCTGGATGCGATCAGCCTCTGTCAGCACGGGCACCGCCATGGAGACGGCAGTGAAGTCGTTGATCACCTGCAGGCGCGCCAGGCCCAGATTGGCCTGCATCTCGCTGATGGAAAACTCCCAGCTGTGGTTAGTCATGGCGACCCAGTCGCCGTTGATGGGACAGGCGATGGCGATGCAGGCCTCGCCCACCTTGGCGCCATGTTCTTCCAGATAGAGGCGCACCACGGCCTCCAGGCTGGGGTGAGCCAGCCCTGAATAGGTCTTTGCCTGGGAAATGGCGCCGGTCGCCAGCTCGCAGAGGGCCAACCGGGCATTGGTACCGCCTACGTCGCCCACCAGCGCATGGGTATGCTGCATAACAAACTCCTTCGTTACCGACTCGGGGCGGCCCTTACCGTCCCGACCTTGTTATTTGGCTGCAATACTACTCGAGCCCGCTTCCCGGCGGCGCGTTTTATGAATGCAACTGTGCGCCCGCTCACAGTGTTGTTGCTTTGCAACATTTGTAAGCGTTTTCAAGGGCGGAATGGAAGTTTGTAACTAAAAACACGAAATAATTAGACATGAGTCATACTTTGTATGGACGAGATTAGTTCCGATAAGCTCTTGTCTTGTATAGTCATCGCGGAGATTGGAAACCTGCTTGAGCTGTGAATTTAGTGCACAGACACTGAAGTTAAATTACAAAAATGCCTGGTGGTAATGATGAATACCCTCGATAAAATTACGAACAATTTGGAAAGTTTCAGTAAATCAGAGCGTAAGGTGGCGGAAGTGATCCTGGCATCCCCCCAGACCGCCATTCACTCCAGCATCGCCACCCTGGCCAAGCTGGCGGATGTCAGCGAACCCACCGTCAATCGCTTCTGCCGTCGCCTCGATACCAAGGGCTTTCCCGACTTCAAGCTGCACCTCGCCCAGAGCCTGGCCAACGGCACCCCCTATGTGAACCGCCACGTGGAAGCGGAAGACGGGCCCGACACCTACACCGCCAAGATCTTCGAGTCCACCATGGCCTGTCTCGATGCCGCCAAGAACAGCCTGGACATCTCCGCCATCAACCGCTGCGTCGACATCCTGACCCAGTCCAAGAAGATCAGTTTCTTTGGTCTGGGTGCCTCCTCCGCCGTCGCCCGGGATGCCCAGAACAAGTTCTTCCGCTTCAACATCCCCGTGGTGAGCTTCGACGACATCGTCATGATGCGCATGAGCTGCATCAACAGCAGCGAAGGGGACGTGGTGGTGCTCATCTCCCACACCGGCCGCACCAAGGCGCTGGTGGAAATTGCCGCCCTGGCCCGTGAAAACGATGCCACCGTGATCGGCATGACCGCCAAGGACTCCCCCCTGGCCCGCGAGTGCAACCTGGTGCTCTCCATGGACGTGCCGGAAGACACCGACGTCTACATGCCCATGGCGTCGCGCATCGCCCAGCTCGCCCTGGTGGATGTGCTGGCCACCGGCTTCACCCTGCGCCGTGGCATGAAATTTCGCGAAAACCTGAAAAAAGTCAAAGAAGGTTTGCGCGAATCCCGCTTTGATACCCCGCACTCCTCCTGATCATTCGGGGGTTCGCCCCCGACTGTCTAAGCCACCGGGCTTGGTGTAGTATCGAAATTCAATCACAGAAGGCCACCCAGATGGCCTGCAAGCCGGCGCCATGCCACATGTTTGACGGGGCAGTATTTCAAGTCATATCAACTTCACATTGGAGTCTTTCATGCCAAGACGTACAAAGATTGTAACCACACTCGGTCCGGCGACCGATCGCGACGGCATCCTCGAGGGGATCATCCGCGCCGGTGCCGACATGGTGCGGATGAACTTCTCTCACGGCACTCCTGAAGACCATATCCAGCGCGCCAACCAGGTGCGTGAAATCGCCGCCAAGCTCGGCAGCCACGTGGCCATCATGGGAGACCTGCAAGGTCCCAAGATCCGCGTCTCCACCTTCAAGGATGGCAAGATCTACCTCGCCATCGGTGACAAGTTCATCCTCGACGCCGCCCTCGGCAAGGGAGAAGGCTGCCAGGAGCAGGTCGGCATCGACTACAAGAGCCTGCCAAACGACGTCGTGCCAGGCGATATCCTGCTGCTGGACGATGGCCGGGTACAGTTGAAAGTGGAACAGGTGGAAGGCACCCGCATCCACACCACGGTCACCGTGGCCGGCCCCCTCTCCAACAACAAGGGCATCAACAAGAAGGGGGGCGGCCTCTCCGCCCCGGCCCTGACCGACAAGGACAAGGAAGACATCAAGACCGCCGCCCGCATGAGCGTGGACTACCTGGCGGTCTCCTTCCCCCGCAGCGGCGATGACCTGCGCTACGCCCGCGAGCTGGCCCGCGAAGCCGGCTCCAACGCCAAGATAGTGGCCAAGGTCGAACGCGCCGAGACCGTCGCCAGCGACGAGGCGATGGAGGACATCATCCTCGGCTCCGACGCCGTCATGGTGGCCCGTGGCGATCTCGGCGTCGAAATCGGCGACCCCGAACTGGTGGGTGTGCAGAAGAAGCTCATTCGCCACTCCCGCCGCCTGAATCGCGTGGTCATCACCGCGACCCAGATGATGGAGTCCATGATCAACGCACCGCTCCCGACCCGTGCCGAAGTCATGGACGTGGCCAACGCCGTGCTGGACGGCACCGATGCGGTGATGCTCTCCGCCGAGACTGCCGCCGGCCAGTTCCCCATCGAGACAGTCACCTCCATGGCCAGCGTCTGCGTGGGCGCCGAGAAGCACCCGAGCCTGAACGTCTCCAACCACCGCATGAGCTACACCTTCACCTCGGTGGAAGAGGCGGTGGCCATGTCCACCATGTATGCGGCCAACCACCTGGAAGGGGTCAAGGCGATCGTGGCGCTGACCGAATCGGGCACCACCCCGCTGCTGATGTCCCGCATCAGCTCCGGCCTGCCGATCTTCGCCATGTCCCCCCACAACAAGACCCTGGCCTGGGCCAACCTCTACCGCGGCGTCACCCCTGTGCTGTTCGACGGGGACGAGACCAAGCCGGTCTACGAGGTGTGCCGCGACGCCCTGGACGTGCTCAAGGCCAAGGGGCTGCTGCAAAGCGGCGACATGGTGTTGCTCACCCACGGCGACAAGATGGAGACCGTCGGCAGTACCAATACCTGCAAGGTGATGATGGTCGAGTAATCGCCCAGCCACCGGCAACAAAAACGGCTCCCGCGGGAGCCGTTTTTCATGGTGACCAGGCTGGATCAGCCGCGAAACAGCTCCACCTTGTCCCCATCCTGCAGGCTGCCGGCGCCGCGCACCACCACCCTGTCCCCCTGCTTGAGGGCCCCGCTCACCGCCACCTGCCGGTTGTCGCCAAACAACACTGTGACCGGCACCCGGTTCACCTTGAGATCCGCGCCACTCTGCTCCACCTGGTAGACCACGCTCCCCTCGGTGCCGAGCACCAGAGCATCCCGCGGCAGCAGCATGGTCTGCCGCTCCCCCATCGGCAGCGCTACCCGCACCGGCGAGCCTATGATGAAACGCCCAGGCTCGGGTCTGAGGCGCAGCTCGATGAGGCGGGATTTGGGATCGGCGCTCGCCGCCCGCTGGTAGTAGACGGCGTGGCTGCTGAGCTGCTCCCCCTCCACCCGCAACCGGGTCTGGGCGGCCAGTTGCTGGGCCCAGGCGATGGGCGCCCGCAGCCGGATGTCCGGCTCGTCGGGATTGACCAGCTCCAGCGCCTGCTCCCCTTCATCCACGTGCTCCCCCGGCTGGACGAAGTGCTCGTTCACCACACCATCGAACGGCGCGAAGATGCGGCTTCTGCGCAGCTGCTCCTCGATCTGGCGCACCTGTACCCGGGCCAGTTGCTCGGCCAGTTCCGCCTGCTCCACATCGTAGCGCGCCTTGTCGTACTGGCTTTGGGAGGCGCTCTTCTGCTGGTGCAGCCGCTCCAGACGCTGGAACTCTGCACGGGCGTAGCGCAGGTTGCTCGCCTCCCTGGCTTGCTCCGCCCTCGCCTGCTCCAGCGAGAGGCGCAGGGTCGCGCCGTCCAGGCGCAGCAGCTCGTCCCCCGCCTTCACCCGGCTGCCGAACTCGGCAACCCACTCCACCCGTCCGCTGACCTCGGCGCTGAGCGCCGCCTGCTGACGGCTCGCGACCGTGCCGCTGACCCAGATGCTGGCCCCCGCCTCCCCCTGGGCCACCTCCGCCAGGGTCACCATCTTGCTCTGCGCCTGCGCGGGCAACGCGCCCGCCAGCAGCAGGGCGCCCACTGCCATCCTTGTGAAACCTTGTGTCATCGTGAGCTCCTTGCTCAGGCCCGCTGCCGAATGGCCTGCGGCACGTCGACCCGCTCACCCAGCCGCAGGAAGGCGGGTAGCAGGATCAGGGTAAACAGGGTGCTGCAACTCATGCCGCCGACGATGACGGTGGCCAGCCCCCGGTAGATTTCGCTCCCCTCGCTCGGGCTCAACATCAGCGGCAACATGCCGAAGATGCTGGTGAGGCTGGTCATGGCGATGGGGCGCATCCGGCTTTGCAGGGCATCGGCCACCGCCAGCTGGCGACTCAACCCCTCCCGCTCCGCCGTGCGGGTCTGGTGCACCAGCAGGATGGCGTTGTTGACCACCAGCCCCAGCAGGATGACGAAGCCGATGATTGTGAGCAAGTCCATCGGCAGCGGCACCAGCAACCCGCTCAGTCGCAGCGCCAGCACACCGCCGACGGCGGCGAGGGGCAGGGTAAGCAATACCAGCACGGCATCTTTCAGGGAGGCGAACACCCCCCACAGCAGGATGAGCAGGATCAGCACCGCAAACAGGAAGATGCTGCCGAGGTTGTCCAGCGCCTGCTGCAGGCTGTCGGCATTGCCGGCGACCTGCAGCTCCCCGCCAGCCGGCAGTATGGGTCTGATGGCGGGGAAGCTCTTGCTCTGCAGGGTCTCCAGCACCTGCTCCATGCTCACGCCGTCCGGCGGGGTGATCATGAGTTGGATGCTGCGCCGGCCGTCGGCCCGGAAGATGCTCTCCGGCCCGAGGGCTGGCTCCACCCGCAGCAGTTCGCCGAGGGGGACGATGCGGCCTGACGGGGTCGCAAGCGGCACCGCCTTGAGTTCGTCCGGGTTGGCCGAGCTCTGGCCCATCAGCAAGATGTCCAGCCTGTCCTCCCCATCGAAATACTCGCCGACCCGCAGGCCATCCCCGAAGGTCTGGATGATGGTGGGCAGGGGGGTGCGATCCCAGCCCACCTCGGCCAGACGCCTGTCTTGCGGCACCAGCCTCAGCTCGGGGGCGGTAAAATCGAGCCCGGGCTCGGGCCTGACCTGGGCCCCCGGCAGGTCCTGCTGCACTATGGCCATGCTCTCGCGGGCCGCCTGATAGAGCTCGGGCAGGGTGCCCCCCTGAATGAGCAACGAGATGCCGTTCTCGCTGTCAAAACCGCCAAACAGGGAGCCTTGGCCGCCGAAGGCCCGGGTGTCCGGGATGTTGACGAGCAGCTGGTCCATCAGCAGGCGCTCGAGCACTTTGATCCGGGTCTCGTCCTTTGGCCGCACCCCGATCTGGGCGCCCCCCGGGTAGCGCAGGATGTAGTAGTTCTTGAGGGCGGGCTCCTTCTCCCCCTTCATATAGGGATCCAGCCTGGCGATGAGGGTGTCTATCACCTCTTCGCGCTGGGCCTTGGGATTGACCCCCGGGGTGAAGCTCATCCAGACGTCGATGGCATCGCGCTTCACGTCCGGCAGGTAGTTCATCTTGGGCAGCAGCAGCCAGCTCGCCAGCACGGGCAGGCTCATCATCAGGGTGATGATGGCCCAGCGCCGGCGAGGCGTCGCCGTCCAGCGGATCACGTGACGGGTGGTGCCCTGCCACAGGTTGTCGTAGGGGTCGGTCAGGCGTTCGCGCCCCATCCAGCGCGCCGCCACCGCCGGCAAGACGGTCACCGCCACCACCATGGAGACGGTGACCGCACAGGCGATGGTCAGCGCCAGATCCGCAAACAGCTGCCCCTCCACGTCGTTGAGCAGGAGCACCGGCAGGAAGATGGCGACCGTGGTCAGGGTGGAGGCCACCAGCGCCGTCCACACCCGGCTGGTCCCCTCCAGCGCCGCCTCCGCCTTGCTGATATCCCCCGGCTCGGTGCGGCGGTAGATGCTCTCCAGCACGACGATGGCGGCATCCAGCACCATGCCGACCGCAAAGGCGATGCCGGCCAGGGAGATGACGTTGAGGGTGCGCCCCATCACCTTGAGCAGGCAGAAGGTGAGCATGATGCTGATGGGGATGGCGATCGCTATCATCAGGGTCGCCTTGAGCTGGCGCAGGAAGACCCAGAGGATGGCGCAGGAGAGCAGCACCCCCAGCCCCAGGTTGGCGGTCACCATGCCCACCGCCCGGTTGATGTAGAGGGAGGCGTCGAACGACTGCTCCATGTGCAGGCCGACCGGCTCCAGCACCTCCCGGTTCAGCTCCCCGACCTTGGCCTTGATCCCCTCCAGCGCCGCCAGGGCGTTGGCGCCGCTCTCCTTGAAGATCTGGGCCGCGATGGCCGTGTTGCCGTTCTGGATGCGCAGCACCGGGTTCTCCTCCCGGGCCAGCCGCACCTCGGCCACGTCCCTCAGGTAGATGGGCAGGCCGTCGCGCCAGTCCACCACCTTGTCCCCCAGGGTCTCCACGTCGTAGCGGCCGGCGAAGCGCAGCTTGTACTCCCAGCGGCCGATGTCGAGGGTGCCGGCGGAGACGTCCCAGTCGGTGCTGGCCCGGCTGGCGAGCACAGGGATCTCCACCCCGAGTTCGGCGGCGCGGTAAGGGTCGAAGCGCACCTGGATCTGGCGCTCGTTGATCCCCTCGATGTCGACCGTCGACACCCCGGGGATCCGCTCCAGCTCCGGCTTGACCCGCGCCTCGATCAGCGCCTGATGATCGTCGATCAACCCCTTGGCGCCGGGCAGTTGCTGGATGAAGAAGAAGGTGAGGGTGTCGTTGGTGCTGTAGTTGTTGACGTAGGGGCCGTCGATGTTGTCCGGCAGGCCGGAGACCCGGTTCAGGCGCGAGATGACGTCGAGCTGGGCCCGCTGCATGTCGGTGCCGAGGGCAAATGCCATGTTGATCTCGGTGAAGCCGGGGTAGCTGTTGCTGCCGATGCTTTTCAGCCCCTGCACCCCCTGCATCTCCTGCTCGATGGGGTCGGTGACCTCCGACTCCATCTCCTGGGGCGAGGCGGAGCGCCAGCTCACCGAGATGTTGAGGTGGGGACGATCGATGTCGGGGAACAGCTGGATGGGCAGTCCCCGGATGCTGAGCAGGCCCAGCAGGAAAATAAGCACGACCGAAACCGCCACCCAGATGGGGCGTTCGATCGCCGTTTTGGCGAGGTTCATTCACTCTTCCTGAGTTGTTGTTATCGGCCATTCCGCTGGCCTGGCTTCCTGCCCAAGGGTGAGGGCCATTGCATTAAACTGGAATTAATCGGCATTGTAAATGCCTGGTTAAACAACAAAAAACCGGCCACATGGGCCGGTTTTTCAATCTAGCGTCAGACTCAGGCGGCATGCACCGCCGGGGCCGGTTGAGACAGCCCTTCCAGCTCTCCCGGGGCGAAGTTGTCCACCTGTATCGCTTCGTAGCGCAGGGCATCGGCGGCCAGCAGCTTGTCCGCCTCGTCCTGGCTCAGGATGGATTGGGACAGGGCGGCGGCGACCAGCTCGCTCAATGCCATCTTGCGCGGCAACTTGCCCTCTTTCTGGGCCTGCACCAGCTTCTTCTCGATGGGCTGGACGGCGACCATGGCCTGGAAGGCGCGTTCCATCAGGCCGACCGGATCCGCGTCGTCCTTGCCCACGTAGCAGAGGGCGGTCAGACGGTCGCGGAATTCGCCCGGCTTCATCATGGCCAGACAGATGGCGTGGCAGCGATCGTCTGCCGGCATCTTGTAACCGACACCAAACGGGAACACCACGCGCTTGAGCACGGCACCCGCCACCTTGTTCGGGAAGTTCTGGAAGAAACCCTCGAACGCCTTGCCGATGAGATAGAGGTTGCGCTCCACCGCGTACTGCACGAACGGCAGATCCGAGACCATACGGCCCTGATCCTCGTAGTGCTTGAGGGTGGCGGAGGCCAGATAGAGGTGGCTCAACACGTCACCGAGGCGGGCGGAGATCATCTCCTTGCGCTTGAGATCCCCCCCCAGCATCAGCATGGAGACGTCGGCGCACAGGGCCAGCCCTTTACTCATGCGGGAGAGCTGCTTGTAGTAGCGAGCGGTCTCGCCGCCCACAGGGGAACTATTGAACTGACCCAGGGTCAGCCCCTGGAACAGGGCGCCGAAGAAGTTGCCGGTACCAAATGCAATGTGTTTCATCAGCAGGGCGTCGAATTTCTCGAGGCCACGCTCCACGTCGGTGTCGGCGGCGGCTTCCAGCTCGGCGAACACGTAAGGGTGACAGCGGGTCGCCCCCTGGCCGAAGATCATCAGGTTGCGGGTCAGGATGTTGGCCCCTTCCACCGTGATGGCCACCGGAATGCCCATGTAGGCGTAGCCGGTGTAGTTCTTCGGACCGAGCTGGATGGCGCGACCGGCGTGGATGTCCATGGAGTCGTCCATCACCTGACGGGCCATCTCGGTCATGTGGTACTTGGAAATCGCGGTAACGATGGCCGGTGCCTGCCCCAAGTCCAGGGAGCCCGCTGTCATGCGGCGAGCCCCTTCCAGCTGATAGGTCAGGCCGCCGATGCGAGCCAGCGCCTCCTGCACCCCTTCAAACTTGCCGATGGACATGCCGAACTGCTTGCGCACATAGGAGTAGGCCCCCACGGTGCGGCTCGCCATGTGACCACAGGCGGTGCCAAGGGCCGGCAGAGAGATGCCACGACCGGCGGAGAGGCACTCCACCAGCATGCGCCAGCCGCGACCCGCGTATTCCGGGCCGCCGATGATCCAGTCGAGCGGAATGAACACATCCTTGCCGAAGGTCGGGCCATTCAGGAACGCCAGCCCCATGGGGTAGTGGCGATCGCCGACCCGCACACCCGGGTGGTTGGTCGGGATCAGGGCACAGGTGATGCCGATCTCCTCCTTGTCCCCCAGCAGCTTGTCCGGGTCATACATCTTGAATGCCAGCCCCAGCACGGTGGCGCGCGGCGCGAGCGTGATATAGCGCTTGTTCCAGTTCAGGCGAAGCCCGAGCACTTCCTCCCCCTTGTACATCCCCTTGCAGACGATCCCCTTGTCCGGGATGGCGCCCGCATCGGAGCCCGCTTCCGGACCGGTCAGGGCAAAGCAGGGCACTTCCTTGCCGTTGGCCAGCCCCGGCAGCCAGAAGTCCTTCTGGGCCTGGGTGCCGTAGTGCATCAGCAGCTCGCCCGGGCCCAGGGAGTTCGGCACCATGACGGTGACCGCCACGCTCAGGCTCTTGGTGGCGATGCGGGTGACGATGGTGGAGTTGGCTATCGCCGAGAACTCGCGGCCGCCGTAGGATTTCGGGATGATCAGGGCGAAGAAGCCTTCCTTCTTCAGGTAGTCCCAGACCGGCTCAGGCAGATCCTTGGTCTCGTTGACGATCTTGAAGTCGTCCACCATGGCGAGCAGGGTTTCGACCTGGTTGTCGATGAAGGCCTGCTCCTCGGCGCTCAGGGTCGCCTTGCCGTAGCCGTGCAGCTTCTTCCAGTCGGGGTTGCCGCGAAACAGCTCGCCATCCCACCAGACGGAGCCGGCCTCCATGGCCTCCCGCTCGGTGGCCGACAGGGGCGGTAGTATCTTCTTGAAGATGCCGAATACGGGGCGGGTCACCACCTTTTTACGGATGGCGGGGACACCGAGCACCACGGCTATCGCCAGCACCAGCAGGACAAGCAATGTGATCATACCGAAGTTCCTTCTATTTCACTGTTTCCGTTGATTATTGTTAGGTGTTACACGGCCAGGGAGAGCCTGGTCGACTCCACGGGCGCCCCGACACCGGACGCCAGATAAGGAATGACGTTGCGCACCAGCCCTTCCACATCGAGCTGCTGGCCAAAATCGGCCTGGGCGATGTCACGCAGGGCATCGGCGGAGGCCATGGTGAACACGACGGTGCCCAGGGTGAAGTGCAGGCGCCAGAAGAGATCCGCCGGCGACAAGTCCGGGTTGGCCTTGGAGATGGCCTGGGTGATCCCGTGCAGGGTCGCCCCATAATGGGTGGTGATGAAGCGGCGCAGGTGGCCCTGGCTGTCGATGTAACCGCGCCCCAGCAACTGCATGAAGAGCGCAGGACCGTTTGGGCGCACCGCCACCAGATTCATCAGGGGGTCGACGAAACTTTCGAACACCTGCAGCAGGGTCAGCTGCTCCTGCGCCATCAGGGTCTGCAGGCGCGCATCCAGCTCCGGCATGAAGAGGCTCAGATAACGGTCGAGCACCGCCTGGATAAGCTCCTTCTTGGAGCCGAAGTGATAGTTGACCGAGGCCAGGTTCACATCGGCTTCGCTGGTGATCAGACGCAACGAGGTATCGGCGAATCCCCGCTCGGCAAACAGCACCTCGGCGGCATCGAGAATACGGTTCTTGGTATCGATTTTACTCACTGGACACCTCACTTAAACGAATGTTTAAAAAGTACGTTTCATGCCCAGCCATGTCAAGAGAATGTGAACGAGTGTTGGCGAAATGTTTTTAATCAAAAAAGAGGGAAGAGGACGGGAACTTCGCGGCGAGAGGGGACTCTATATCTATGCCACTGCAATTAAACATTAAGTCTCGCCCAACCTGCGCCATGCTAGTTGGGCATTTTTTTGTCCGCGTGGCGCCAATATCATCAGGGCAAAAAAAACCGTCGCAGGGGCGACGGTGGGGAAACGGGTCAGACCATCCAGTGTCGACCCATCGATGGGTGTTCAGGCTTGCATCGATAGGGTCATCCTCGCAGGCAAACGTCATCAGACTTTGTCAGCTACAGCCTAATTTGTGACAAAGTATGGCAAGCCGTTTCGTGGCCCCTCCCCACCATTTTTGCTATGCTGGCGCCTCATGCCAGAGGGGAGAGAA
Source organism: Aeromonas sp. R7-4 (assembly GCF_040908055.1). Taxonomy (NCBI): domain Bacteria; kingdom Pseudomonadati; phylum Pseudomonadota; class Gammaproteobacteria; order Aeromonadales; family Aeromonadaceae; genus Aeromonas; species Aeromonas sp. R7-4. The sequence goes on along the minus strand of NZ_JBFODA010000027.1, from coordinate 27,561 downwards.
GATGAAGTACACGGTCGATACCCACACGCACACCGTCGCCAGCACCCACGCCTACAGCACCATTCACGACTACCTGCCCATCGCCAGAGCCAAGGGGATCAAGCTGTTCGCCACCACGGATCACGGCCCCGACATGGCCGATGCCCCGCACTACTGGCACTTCGTCAACCTGCATGTGCTGCCCAGAGTCGTGGACGGCGTCGGCATCCTGCGCGGCATCGAGGCCAACATCAAGAACATCGACGGCGAGATCGACTTCCCCGAGCGCTACGAATCGCGACTCGACATGATCATGGCGGGCTTTCACGAACCGGTGTTTCCCCCCTGCGATCGGGCGACCCACACCCAGGCCATGATCAACGCCATCAAAAGCGGTCGAGTCGACATGATAAGCCACCCCGGCAATCCCGCCTTCCCCATCGACATCCAGGCCGTGGTCAGGGCCGCCGCCGAATACCGGGTAGCGCTGGAGATCAACAACTCCTCCTTCAATCATTCCCGCCCGGGCAGTGAGAGCAATTGCCGCGCCATCGTCGAGGCGGCGCGCGACCTTGGCGCCTACCTCACCTTCGGCTCCGACTCCCACGTGGCCTTCAGCCTCGGCGATTTCGATCACTGCCACCGTCTGGTGACCGAGGCCGACTTCCCCGAGGAGCGGATCCTGGCACGCTCCCCCCGTGCCCTGCTCGCGTTTCTCGAGAGCCGCGGTCGTGCCCATATCCCGGAGTTCGCCGACCTCTGACGGTTTCCCGTAACTCCATGAGCTCACTCATAAAACTGAGTTCAGCTCATTGACTTGCTACCTATTTTTCGGGAATCTAGCGGCACGCCGGTATAGCTCAGTTGGTAGAGCAGCGCATTCGTAATGCGAAGGTCGTAGGTTCGACTCCTATTACCGGCACCAGATAAAACAAAGGGTTAGCTTCACAGTGAAGCTAACCCTTTGTGCTTTTTATCGCCTGGATCTCGCCAGGGCTCCCAGTCTAACCACGCGAGAGCCCTTCCCACTTCCTGTCATGAGCCGCTCTTCGATTCTACCCCTGATACGCCACCCGGGAGATCCGTCAGGGCGTGAGCCACCAGGTGGCTCGCCCCAGCATGGTGACACCTGGCCGGCCTTTTTCTTGCCAGACGCGTCTTACTGCACGGCATAGATCTGGTCGAACACCCCGCCCTCCTTGAAGTGAGTGCGCTGGATGACAGGCCACTCGCCGAAGGTCTTTACCACGTTGAGGAAGGTGGCGTTCGGAAAGCGGTCGGCGAACTCGGCGAGGATCGCCGGGTTGCGCGGGCGCAGGTAGTTGTTGGCTGCGATGCGCTGCCCTTCGTCAGACCACAGGTAGGTCAGATAAGCCTCGGCCTCCTTGCGGGTGCCCTGCTTGTCGACGACCTTGTCCACCACCGCCACCGGCAACTCGGCCACGGCGGTGACGCTCGGGTAGATCACCTCGAAGCTGCCACGACCGAACTCGCGGGCGATCATCTCGGCTTCGTTCTCGAAGGTGATCAGCACATCGCCTATCCGGTTCTGGATGAAGGTGCTGGTGGCGGCGCGGCCACCGGTGTCGAGCACGGGAACCTGCCTGAACAGTTTGCCCACAAACGCCCTGGCCGCCTTCTCGTCGCCACCTTGCTCCAGTACATAGCCCCAGGCCGACAGATAGGTGTAGCGGCCGTTCCCCGAAGTCTTGGGATTGGGCACTATCACCTTCACTCCCTCCTTGAGCAGATCAGGCCAGTCCTTCAGCCCCTTGGGGTTGCCCTTGCGCACGATGAACACTGTGGCCGAGGTGAAGGGCGCACTGTTGTCCGGCAGGCGGGCGGCCCACTCTTTCGGGACCAGGCCGCCATGCTCGGCGAGGGCGTTGATGTCGGTAGCCATGTTCATGGTGATGACATCGGCGGGCAGGCCGTCGATGACGGCGCGCGCCTGCTTGCTCGAGCCGCCGTGGGACATATTGATCTGCAGCGGCTCGCCGCCTTCCGCCTGCCAGTGTTTCTGGAAGGCGGCGTTGTAATCCTTGTAGAAGTCGCGCATCACGTCATAGGAGGCGTTGAGCAGGGTGGCCGCCTGGGCTAACGGGGTCAGGGCCAGGCCTGCGGCGAGCAGGGTGGCGGGCACGAGTCGTTTCATTGCACGTCCTTGGAATGAGAGTCGAGTGACCAACTATAAGAGCCACACATTTATTCTTTGAAAGAATAATTAGTGCGCAGCTTATGCGATAAATGGCATCACCTGGGTACGACTCGCCAAGGACGACGGAGGCGACAGCGATGCGGCCGTCGATGCTCGCAGGTCGATGATGACGGTAGGGTCAGACGCACAATATCGAGAGCGCTGGTGCGGGCTCATTCCCGGACTTGGTGAGCGGCCATCCCGCGCCACCTCTTCCGTCGCCGATGTGCGGTTTGCGGGGCGGCAGCACACATAGAAACGGGGCGAACCAGATGGTTCGCCCCGTGCTTGTCGACACCGACAGTGCCTCCTTTCTCCTGCCCGCGTCAGCCGGCAGGCTTCTCCTCCTCGGGCGCCTGCCAGCCGCCGCCGACCGCCTTGTAGAGGGCGACCTGGTTGCCAAGCTGGGCGAGCCGGGTGCTGATGAGCCCCTGCTTGGCGCTGAACAGGGAGCGCTGGGCATCGAGGCGGGTCAGATAGCTGTCCACCCCCTGCTCGTAGCGCACCTCCGCCAGCCTGAAGTAGGTCTGGTTCGCCTCCACCAGCGCCTGCTGGGCCTGCAGCTGTTGCTGGTAGTCAGCCTGGGCGCCGAGCGCATCCGCGACCTCCTTGAAGGCGGTCTGGATGCTCTTCTCGTAGCTCGCCACCGCCTGCCTGGTGCCCACTTCCGCCACGTCCAGATCCGCAACGCGCTTGCCACCGTCGAAGATGGGCAGGCTTATCTGGGGCATGAAGGTCCAGGTGCCGGTGCCGCCGTCAAACAGGCCGCTCAGCTGGTTGCTGGCGGTGCCCGCCGTCGCGGTGAGCGAGATGGTCGGGAAGAAGGCGGCGCGCGCCGCGCCGATATTGGCGTTGGCCGCCTTCAGGCTGTGCTCCGCCGCCAGGATGTCCGGCCGCTGTTGCAGCAGGCTGGAGGGGGCCCCCACCGGGATGGCGGCCAGTTGCACCTCATCCAGGGTTTTGGGTTGACCCTCCAGCACCGGCACATCCGTGCCAAGCAGCAGGGCCAGGCCGTTTCTGTCCTGTTTCACCAGGCGCTGGTATTGCGCCTGGCTGACCCTGGCGTTCTCGAGCGCCGTGCGCCCCTGGGCCAGCTCCATCTCGGAGGCGGCCCCCAGCCGGTATTTGTGCTGGGTCAGGGCGTAGCTCTCCTGCTCGGTGGCCAGGGTCGCCTGGCTCAGGGCCAGCAGCTCCTGATCCGCCAGCAGGGTGAAGTAGGCGTTCGCCACCGAGGCCACCAGAGCGATCTGGGTGCTGCGCCGGGTCTCGACTTGCGCCAGGTAGTTCTCCAGCGCCTGATCTTTGAGGCTCTGGATCCGGCCAAACAGGTCCAGCTCATAGGCGGTGATGCCGATGTCGGCGCCGTACTGGCTGCTGATGGTGCCCTGCCCCGCGGCGCTGAGATCGTCGGATCCCTGCTGGCGGGTGCCAGAGCCGCTGGCGGCCAGGGTCGGCAACTGGGCCGCCCGCTGGATCCGGTATTGCGCCTCATAGGCCTCGACGTTGAGGGCCGCGAGGCGCAGATCCCGGTTGTTGTCCAGTGCCGTGCCGATCAGCGTCTGCAGGGCCGGGTCCTGGAACTGCTGGCGCCAGGGGGCAACCTCCCCCTTGGTGGCCAGATTGTCCTGCCAGGAGGCCCCTCGGGGCAGCTCGGGGCGCTGGTAGTCGGGGGCCATGGAGCAGGCCCCCAGCAGCAGGGTCACACTCAGGGCGATCAGGGTCTTAGCCATGGTTGATCTCCTTGGCGTGGGTGATGCGCTCCTCGGCGCTCTGGTGCTCGGTGAAGTAGCGCATCACCAGCACGAAGAAGAGCGGCACGAAGAAGATGGCGAGCACGGTGGCGCTGATCATCCCCCCCATCACGCCGGTGCCGATGGCGTTGCGGCTGCTGGCGCCTGCCCCGGTGCTGATCACCAGCGGCAGCACCCCCAGGATGAAGGCGAGCGAGGTCATCAGGATGGGGCGCAGACGCTGGCGCGAGGCCTCCACCACCGCATCCCCGAGCTTCATCCCCTTGTCGTGCAGCTCCTTGGCGAACTCGACGATGAGGATGGCGTTCTTGGCCGACAGCCCGATCGTGGTGAGCAGGCCCACCTGGAAGTAGACGTCGTTCTCCAGGCCGCGCAGGGTGGCGGCCAGGATGGCCCCCAACACCCCGAGCGGCACCACCAGCATGACGGAGAACGGAATGCTCCAGCTCTCGTAGAGGGCCGCCAGACAGAGGAAGACCACCAGCAGCGAGATGGCGTAGAGCGCCGGCGCCTGGGAGCCAGCCTGACGCTCCTGGAAGGAGAGGCCGGTCCACTCGATGCCGATGCCTTCCGGCAGCTGCTTCACCATCTGCTCGATGGCCGCCATGGCGTCGCCCGTACTCTTGCCCGGGGCCGCCTCACCGACGATCTCCATGGCGGAGACGCCGTTGTAGCGCTCGAGACGGGGCGAACCATAGCTCCACTCGGTGCTGGCAAAGGCGGAGAAGGGCACCATCTGGCCCGCGCTGTTGCGCACGTACCACAGCTTCAGATCTTCCGGGTTCATGCGGAACGGTGCATCCGCCTGCAGGTAGACCTTCTTGACCCGGCCTCTGTCGACGAAGTCGTTCACGTAGGAGGAGCCCCAGGCCGCCGACAGGGTGTTGTTGATGTCGGCGATGGAGAGCCCCTGGGCCAGCGCCTTCTCATAGTCGATCTTGATGTCGAGCTGGGGGGTGTCCTCCATCCCGTTCGGGCGCACCCGCACCAGGTTGGGATCCTGCGCCGCCATGCCGAGCAACTGGTTGCGGGCCGCCATCAGTTTCTCGTGACCCAGACCACCGCGGTCCTGCAGGAAGAAGTCGAAGCCGGTGGCCGTGCCGAGCTCCGGGATGGGGGGCAGGTTGAAGGCGAACACCTGGGCTTCCTTGATGCTGAACAGGAACCCCATGGCGCGGCCTATGATGGCGTTGGCGCTGCGCTCTTCCCCTTGCCGCTCGCTCCAGTCCTTGAGCTTGATGAAGGCCATGCCGCTGTTCTGGCCGCTACCGGCGAAGCTGAAGCCCGCCACCGTCAGCACTGAGTCCACGTTCTCCTTCTCGTTCTCGAGGAAGTAGTCGCGCATCTCGGCCAGCACCACCTCGGTACGCTCCTTGGTAGCCCCCACCGGCAGCTGCACCATGGACATGATGACCCCCTGATCCTCTTCCGGCAGGAAGGAGGTGGGCAGGCGCATGAAGAGCACCGCCAGCACCGCCAGCATGGCGACGTAGATGATGCCGTAGCGGGCCCCCTGCTTGATCACCTTGCGCACGCCGTTCTGGTAGCGATTGGCGTTGGTATCGAAGAAGCGGTTGAACCAGCCGAAGAAGCCGCGCTGGGCACCGAACTCGCCGTGTTTCATGGGCTTGAGCAGGGTGGCACAGAGCGCCGGGGTCAGGATCAGGGCCACCAGCACCGAGAGCACCATGGCCGAGACTATGGTGAGGGAGAACTGGCGATAGATGGCGCCGGTGGAGCCGCCGAAGAAGGCCATGGGCACGAACACGGCGGACAGCACCAGGGCGATCCCCACCAGGGCGCCGGTGATCTGGGTCATGGACTTGCGGGTCGCCTCCAGCGGGGAGAGCCCCTCCTCGCTCATCAGACGCTCCACGTTCTCCACCACCACGATGGCGTCATCCACCAGCAGGCCGATGGCGAGCACCAGGCCGAACATGGTCAGGGTGTTGATGGAGAAGCCGAAGGCCGCCATGACGCCGAAGGTCCCGAGCAGCACCACGGGCACGGCGATGGTCGGGATCAGGGTCGCCCGGAAGTTCTGCAGGAACAGATACATGACGCAGAACACCAGGAAGATGGCCTCGATCAGCGTCTGCACCACCTCCTCGATGGAGATCTTCACGAACGGCGTGGTGTCGTAGGGATAGACGATCTCCATGTTGGCCGGGAAGTAGGCCGACAGTTCGCCCAGCTTGGCGCGCACGTGCTCGGCGGTGTCCAGGGCGTTGGCGCCGGTGGCGAGCTTGATGGCGACCGCCGCGGTGGCCTGACCGTTGTAGAGCGCGGTGGCGTCATAGCTTTCGCCGGCCAGCTCGACCCGGGCCACGTCCCTGAGCAGCACCTTGGAGCCGTCCTGGTTCACCCGCAGCAGGATGTTGTTGAACTCCTCCACGGTGGAGAGCCGGGTCTGGCCCATGATGGTGGCGGTAAATTGCTGATCGCTCACCGCAGGGGTGCCTCCCAGCTTGCCGAAGGCGACCTGGGCGTTCTGGGCCTTGATGGCGGTCTGGATGTCGGCCGGGGTCATCTGCACCCGATTGAGCTTGTGGGGATCCAGCCAGACGCGCATGGAGTACTGGCTGCCGAACAATGTGATGTCACCCACCCCGTCCAGCCGGCTCAGGGGCTCCTTGATGTTGGCCACCACGTAGTCGGCGAGATCGTCGTTGGTCATGCTGCCATCGGTGGAGATGAAGGCGGCCACCATGAGGAAGCTGCTGGAGGTCTTCTGGACGCGCACCCCCTGCTGCTGCACCTCCTGGGGCAGCAGCGACATGGCCTGCTGCAGCTTGTTCTGCACCTGCACCTGGGCGATGTCGGGATCGGTACCCGGCTTGAAGGTGAGGGTCACGCTGACATTGCCGGACGAATCGGACTGCGCCGACATGTAGAGCAGGTGATCCAGCCCGGTCATGTTCTGCTCGATGATCTGGGTGACCGAGTCTTCCACCGTCTTGGCGGAGGCCCCCGGGTAGCTGGCGGAGATGCCCACCGCCGGCGGTGCTATGGTCGGGTACTGGGCCACCGGCAGGCTGATGATGGCCATGGCCCCGGCCAGCATGATCACCAGGGCGATCACCCAGGCGAAAATGGGTCTATCTATGAAAAATCGTGCCATGAGGCGACTACTCCATCCTACTGCTTGGTTGCCGGGGTCTGCTGAGCCTGTACTGTGTTGCTGGCGCGTTCAGTGGGCGCCACCGCAGCCCCGGGTTTGACTTTCTGCAGGCCGGCGACGATCACCTTCTCGCCGGCATCGAGGCCGGATTCCACCACCCAGCTGTCGCCGGACATGCGACCGACCTGCACCTCGCGCAGCGCCACCTTGTTGTCCGCCGTCACCACCATGACGGTGGCCCCGCCCTTGGGCGTGCGGGTCACCGCGGTCTGCGGCACCAGCAGGCCTTCGGGGCGCTCGCCCTCCTGCAGGGTGGCGCGCATGAACATGCCGGGCAGCAGCAGCTGATCCGGGTTCGGCACTATCACCCTCAGGGTCACCATGCCGGTGGTCTCGTCCACGGTCACGTCGGAGAACTGGAGCGAGCCTTTCTGGCCGTACTGGCTGCCATCTTCCAGCTGGAAGCTGACGCTGGCACCGTCCTGCTCGCCCTGGGTCAGCTTGCCCGCGGCGACCTGGCGCTTGAGGCGCAGCAGGTCGGCGGTGGACTGGCGCACGTCCACATACATGGGATCGAGCTGGGAGATGGTGGTGAGGCTGGCGGCCTGCTGGGCGGTCACCAGGGCCCCCTCGGTCACCGCCGACTTGCCGATGCGGCCGCTGATGGGGGCCGTGATGCGGGTATAGGCCAGGTTGATGTTGGCACTCTGCAGGGCCGCCTTGGCGGCGCCGATCTCGGCCACCTGCTGTTTCCAGGTGGCATCGGCGTCGTCATACTCCTGACGGCTGATGGCCTTCACCTTCACCAGCTCGGCGTAACGCTGGGCCTTGAGGCGAGCGCTGCGCTCGTTGGCCTCGGCCTTGGCCAGGTTCGCCTTGGCACTGGCGACGGCGGCCTGATAGACGGCGGGATCGATCTGATACAGCAGCTGGCCGGCCTTGACGTCGCTGCCCTCGGTGAACAGGCGCTTGAGGATGATGCCGTTCACCTGGGGACGCACCTCGGCCACCCGCAGGGGGGCGGTGCGACCGGTGAGCTCGGACATAAGCTGCAGCGGGGCGGTATGAAGGGTGACCACGTCCACGGCGGCGGGAGGCATCTCCATGGCCTGCTGGGCTTCTCCCTTGTCACCACAGCCTGCCAGCAGGCCACTTGCCAGCAAGGCAAGGCCGACCGAACGTGCGAGAATATGTTTATGCATGAAGTCTCTGAGCCTCTGTTTCAACAAAATAAAAAACGACAAAACCACAGGGTTTATAAGGTGCCTGTTGGTAAAATGGCGAAGATGAGGCAATATACATACATTCACGAATGTATGTAAGAAACTTTTTTCACTGATCGACAGGAACCGAGCCCATGGCCAGACGCACCAAAGAAGAGGCACAACAGACCCGCTGCCACATCATGAGCACGGCGCTGGATCTCTTCTGCCAGCAAGGGCTGGCGAGGACCAGCCTGACCGACATCGCCAAGGCTGCGGATCTCACACGGGGCGCCATCTACTGGCACTTCAAGAATAAAGAAGAGCTGTTCGTCACCCTGTGGGAGGAGCTGTGCGCCCCCCTCTCCCACCAGCTCGACGCCTGCGTCGACGAAGCGGAACCGGACCCCCTCGGCAAGCTGCGGATCTTCCTCAAGGAGGTGATGGTCAAGATCGGCACAGAGCCCGCCCACCAGCAGATGTTCACCATCATCTTCAGCCTGGAGGCCCTGGAAGGGGAGGCCAGTGCCCTGCGGGATCACATGCGCCAGCAGTCCATCAACTTCTTCCGGGATCTGGAGATCACCCTGGCCAATGCGGTGCGCCACGGCCAGCTGCCCCAGGGGCTGGATCTGCGGCGCGCCACCACCCTGCTGCACTGCACCCTGGACGGCTACATCATCAACTGGCTGCACTTCCCCGATCGCATCGACCTGATCCGGGAGTCGGACACCCTGCTCGACACCCTGTTCGGTCTGATCGCCAGCGCCCCCCTCCCGCTGCGCCGGCAAGCCTGATGGCCCGGGCGCAGATACCCTTTCATCGGGGCTGAACAGTCGGGGGCGAATTTGCTAGAGTAGCCGCCCACCGCAGAGATGAGCCCATGATAGCGCCCCACACCCCAGCCCCGAGCCCAGATACCCGTCCCGCCCTCGTGGCCGGAGCCCATGCCCCCTTCCTCGCCCTGCTGCCCGCACGAGGCCACCTGCTGGAGGCCGGCTGCGGCGCGGGTGAGGATCTGCGCCTCTTCCGGGAGCGGGGGCTGATGGTGACCGCCTTCGATGCGAGCCGGGCGCAGGCGGCGGCCGCCTCGCGCCTTTGCGGCCAGCCGGTGCGGGTCTGCCGTTTCGAGCAGATGCGAAGCGTCGTCCCCTATGACGGCATCTGGGCCAGCGCCTCCCTGCCCTGCCTGCCCGGGGAGGAGATAGCTCCGGTACTCCGGCACCTCGCCGCCCTCCTCAAGAGCGGCGGGCCTCTCTACTGCTCCTTCCCCCATGCCGATGGCGAGTCGCCGGCCAGCAGGTCGCCCCAGGCGTATCCCCTGCTGACCCGCCTCGACGAGGCCGGGCTGCTTCGCCTCGTCGCCCCCCTGCCCTTGACGCTGCACCGCCACTGGTGCAGCGAGGATGGGGCGAACGGCCGCTGGCTGCACGCATTGCTGCTGAGGGGCTGATCGCCGCAAAGAGAGGATGAGGGGCCGCAGGTAGCCCGCTCTGTTCCCCGCGGCTCGGGCGCTGACGCAGCGAAGACAGGATGAAGGGGCGTTGGGTGCATGCATTGCTTCCTGCGGCCCTGGCACTGCGTCCAGAGGCCGCCACAATTCAGTTCAAAACGCGATAAAAACCCTCAACATCAAAATTTAACACCGAATTAACCAGCACAAGACAGACAAGATGCGGAGTTTGTGTTAAAAAGCGCCATCAAAATCATTATTTAATCACAACACAGACACCAACACCTGGATTCCCCCATGAAACTCGTCCTTAACCTGATCGCCGGCATCCTCGCCGGTCTGCTGCTCGGTCTCTATGCCCCGGAATGGGTCGCTCGGGTGCTGTTCACGGCCAAGACGGTGATAGGCCAGCTCATCACCTTCACCATTCCGCTCATCATCCTCTTCTTCATCATGAGCGGCATCGCCAGCCTGCCGAAGAACTCCGGCAAGCTGCTGGGCAAGACGGTGGGACTCTCCTACTGCTCCACCATACTGGCGGGCCTGTTCGCCTTCACCGTGGCGAGCCACCTGATCCCGCGCCTGACCACGGCCGCCGAGCCCACGGCGCAAGCCGCCATCAAGCTCGCCTCCTACATCAATCTCGAGATCCCGCCCCTGTTCGGGGTGATGTCGGCCCTGGCCGCCGCCTTCGTGTTCGGCATCGGCATCAGCGCCACCCAGGCCACCGACCTGCGCCGGGTCGCCGATCAGGGTCGTGACATCATCGACCGCCTGCTGGCTCGCGTGATCATTCCCCTGCTGCCCTTCTACATCGCCGGCGTCTTCGTCGAGATGACGGTGGAAGGCACCGTCTTCGCCACCCTCAAGACCTTCGGCGTGGTGCTGGTGATGGCCATACTGATGCACTGGATCTGGCTCTGCGTGCTCTTCGTCGGCACCGGACTGGCCCTGGGGCGCTCCCCCGCCATGCTCATCAAGAACATGCTGCCCGCCTACTTCACCGCGCTCGGCACCATGTCCAGCGCCGCCACCATCCCGGTGGCCCTGCAGGCCAGCAAGCGCAACGGGGTGAGCGAGGGCATCGCCAACTTCACCGTGCCCCTGTGCGCCACCATCCACCTGTGCGGCTCCACCATCACGCTGGTGACCTGCGCCACCGCCGTCATGTTCCTCTCCGAACACCTGGCCATTCCGGGCTATGACACCATGCTGCCCTTCATCATGATGCTGGGCGTCATCATGATCGCCGCTCCCGGTGCCCCGGGGGGCGGCGTCATGTCCGCGCTCGGCCTGCTCACCTCCATGCTCGGCTTCGGCGAGGCCTCCATCGCCCTGATGATCGCCCTCTACCTGGCCCAGGACAGCTTCGGCACCGCCTGCAACGTCACCGGTGACGGCGTCATCGCCCTCTGGGCCGACCGCTTCGCCCAACGCGACCAAGGCGCCCCGCTCCCCGAGCAGGATGCCGCCTGATCACTCAGGCCAATAAAAAACGGGAGCCGATGGCTCCCGTTTTTGTTGGCCTAGTGCCGGCTTGTCAGCCCCGGCGGCGGATCACCCCTTCCTGCATGGTGCTGGCCACCAGCACACCGTCGCGGGTGAAGAACTGGCCGCGCACCAGGCCCCGGCCGCCGCTGGCGCTCGGGCTGTCCACCACGTAGAGCAGCCAGTCGTCCAGCCTGAACTCCCGGTGGAACCACATGGAGTGATCGATGGTGGCCACCTGCATGTCCGGCTCCCAGTACGACACCCCGTGGGGCTGCAGGGCGGCGAACAGGAAGTGGAAGTCGGAGGCATAGGCCAGCAGGTAGTTGTGGACCCGCTGATCGTCCGGCACAGGGCCGTTGGCCTTGAACCAGGTGTAGCGCAGGGGCTCGTGCACGTCCGGGCGGATGGGGTCCACCAGGGTCACCGGGCGGATCTCGATGGGCTTCTCGCACAGGATCTTGTCCCGCAGGGCCGCCGGGATCAGCTGCTCGTAGGGGCGCACCAGCTCCAGCTCGCTCTTGAGCTGCTCGGGAGGCGTGATGCCTTCGGGCATCTGCGCCTGGTGCTCGAAGCCTTCGGCCTCCACCTGGAAGGAGGCGTTGAGGTAGAAGATAGGCTTGCCGCCCTGGATCGCCTTGACCCGGCGGGTGGAGACGGTCTGGCCGTCGCGGATGTTCTCCACGTCGTAGACGATGGGCTTGTTGGCATCGCCTGGGCGCAGGAAGTAGGAGTGGAAGCTGTGCACCTGGCGATCGACGGCGACCGTCTGCTTGGCGGCTGACAAGGCCTGCCCCATCACCTGTCCGCCAAACACGGATCGCAATCCGAGATCCTGGCTCTGGCCCCGAAACAGGCCCTCCTCGATCTTCTCCAGCGCCAGCAGTGCCAGCAGCTCATCCAGTACCTTGCTCATTGGTTTCTCCTGTATCAGTGCGGGAAAGGCTAACAAGCCCGTCCCGGCAGGGCAACCATCCTGATCCACATCCCACAGCAGCAACCCCCTCCCGGCCTCCCCCTCTCTGAGGGGGAGGAGAATCGCCGGCAACAAAAAGCCCACACCATAAGGTGCGGGCTTGGGTTGTTCCGGGCCGACAGGGCGGCGGCGACGGCTTACTTGCTGCCGGTGCCGGAGTTGCGGGTGGAGGAGGTCGGCTTGCGACGGGCTGTGGTGCTGCGCGCGCGCGGCTCCTTGCCCTGCATCTCCTTGTGGCGCTTGACGGCGCGACGGATCTGGGCGGCCTGCTTGTGGCGACCGGCCTTGCCGTCCTGCTGCAGATCCACCTTGGATTCGGTCTCGTTCGGCAGATTCACCAGGCCGCGCAGGTAGTTCACCTCGGGGAGCTTCAGCTCCTGCCAGCCACCGCGGGGGATGCCGCGATCCAGGGTGACGTCGCCGTAGCGGATGCGCATCAGGCGGCTCACCTGCACTTCCTGGGATTCCCACAGGCGGCGCACTTCCCGGTTGCGGCCCTCGGTCAGGGTGACGTTGAACCACTGGTTCAGACCCTCGCCACCGGCGGGCTTGATCTTGTTGAACTTGGCCATGCCGTCTTCCAGCTGCACGCCCTTGCGCAGGCGCTGCAGCATGGCTTCGGTGATCTCGCCAAAGACGCGCACCGCGTATTCCCGCTCCACTTCGTGGCTCGGGTGCATCAGCCGGTTCGCCAGCTCGCCGTCGGTGGTGAACAGCAAGAGACCGGAGGTGTTGACGTCGAGGCGGCCGACCGCAATCCAGCGGGCGCCATCCATCTTGGGCAGACGATCAAACACGGTGGGACGTCCTTCCGGATCGTGGCGGGTGCACATCTCCCCTTCGGGCTTGTGGTAGGCCAGCACGCGGCAGATCACTTCCTCTGCGGCGCGGGTCTTGACCTGGTGGCCATCCACCCGGATCACGGCGTTCACTTCGACGCGATCCCCCAGCGTGGCGACCTTGCCATCCACGCTGACCCGACCTGCGGTGATCAGGGCCTCCATCTCACGACGGGAGCCTTGACCCGCGCGGGCCAATACTTTTTGCAGTTTTTCACTCATCGGGTTTACCTGATTGTTGATCGCTGCCCGCCGACATCGCGGACAACCTTGGCTTTTGTGGGAAGGCCCCATTGGCCTCCCCACCATCTTCATGCTCAGGACGGCCAACCAGAGGCTGACCGTCACCGCCCTCGCCCGGCATGAGCGACAAGGGGGTCTGCAGTTCAGGATCCAGCTCGGGAAGCTGTTCCAGACTCCGCAGATTGAAATAGTCCAGAAATTCCCGGGTGGTGGCGAGCAGCTCGGGGCGACCCGCCACCTCCTTGTGGCCTATGCTGCGCACCCAGCCACGTTCTTTCAGGGTGTTGACGATCTGGCTCGACACCGCCACCCCGCGGATGGCCTCTATCTCGGCCCGGGTGATGGGCTGACGATAGGCAATCAGGGTCAGGGTTTCCAGCACGGCGCGGGAATAACGGGGCGCCCGCTCGCTCCACAGGCGAGACAACTCCTCGGCATACTCCTGACGGGCCTGGAAGCGCCAGCCGGAGGCCACCTCCTTGAGCTCGACCCCCCGCGTCTCGTAGTCTTTCCTGAGCTCCGCCAGCAGCAGCTGGACGTAGCGGCCGGTGACCGGGTAATCCGAGAGCACCCCGGCCTTGAGCTCGTTCACCGTGAGGGGACGGCCCGCCACGAAGAGTGCCGCCTCGATCAGGGTCTTCAGCCGTTCAGCAGGCAGCGCCACGACAGGCCTCCCGGGCTGTGCCCATGGCCGTGAGCGGCCGCTCAGTGCACTTGCTCATGCGCCGCCTCCTCCTGGCTTGCCAGGGCAAAATGGATGGGGCCCAGGGGCTCCGCCTGCAGGATCCAGATCAATTGTTCCTTGCACAGCTCCAGCAGGGCCAGGAAGGTCACCAGCACCCCCATGCGTCCCTCCTCGGCCCGCAGCACCTGCTCCAGGCGCAGGGTCTGGCCCAGGGAGAGCATGGCGAGGATCTCCGCCATCCGCACCCGGGTCGGGATCTGCTCGCGGCGGATCTGGTGATGTTCAAAATGAGTCGCGCGTTTTACCACACTTTGCATGTAAAGGGCGAGCTCAACCAGTGAAACATCGGGGGCCAGCGGCTTCAGGGCGCCGAAATCCGGCGGCAAGGCCGAGGCGACGAAGATCTCCCGCTCCACCCTCGGCAGGGCATTGACCCGCTCCGCCCCCAGCTTGTAGCGCTCGTACTCCTGCAGGCGACGAATGAGGGTGACTCTCGGGTCTTCCCCCTCCTCCTCATCCTCCAGCTCCGGGGCCTTGGGCAGCAGCAGGCGGGATTTGATCTCCGCCAGCCAGGCCGCCATCAGCAGGTATTCCGCCGCCAGCTCGAGGTTGAGCCCCTGCATCAGATCCACGTACTCCATGTACTGAGCGGTGATCTGCAGGATGGGCAGGTTGAGGATGTCGAGCTGCTGGCGCCGGATGAGGTAGAGCAAGAGATCCAGCGGCCCCTCGAAGGTGTCGAGAAACACCTCCAGCGCATCGGGAGGGATGAACAAGTCCTGGGGCAGCTCATGGTAGGGCTGCCCCAGCACGGTGGCGATGGGCGGGGGAAGGGAAGCCTCCCCCGTCGTGCCCGCGGGGGTTGTCAGCGCGGGCACGGGGTCGGCAAGATCACTCAAACGGCGTCGGATCCCCGGCACCGCGGCGACGCAGCACGGGCTCATCGTCGGAGAAGTCCACCACAGTGGTGGGCTGCTCGCCCAGATACCCGCCGTTGACCACCAGATCCAGCTGCTTGCCGAGCTTGTCGGCAATCTCCTCGGGGTCGAACTCCGCCATCTCGGAGCCCGGCAGGATCAGGGTGGTGGAGAGCAGCGGCTCACCGAGGGCCTCGAGCAAGGCCAGCGCGATGTTGTTGGCCGGGACCCGGATGCCGATGGTCTTCTTCTTCTCGTTCATGAGGCGACGCGGCACCTCCTTGGTGGCCTTGAAGATGAAGGTGTAGGGTCCGGGGGTGTTGTTCTTGACCAGCCGGAAGGCGGTGTTGTCCACCTTGGCATAGGTGGAGATCTCCGAGAGATCCCGGCACACCAGGGTGAAGTCGTGGTTCGGCTCGATGCGACGGATGCGGCAGATGCGCTCCAGGGCATCCTTGTTGCCCATCTGGCAGCCCAGGGCGTAGCCGGAGTCGGTGGGATAGACGATGACGCCGCCGTTTTGCAGGATCTGCACCGCCTGGCTGATGAGGCGAACCTGGGGATTGTCGGGATGTACGTAAAAATGCTGACTCATATGCTCTTCTCGCGATAGGGGGCACGCTCGTTGCCCGCTTCATGGTCAAGGGCCCCTTGGCCCATGACACTACCTTAACCTGTTTGACGCAGACTCGCCTGCATCAAAGATGCCGGCCCGGGGGGTCAGCGGCTGGCCAGCAGGCCCGCATGCTCCTCGGGGGTGAGCCCGAAATGACCGGGGTGACCCAGCCACAGCGGCATCCCCTCCTTGGGGAGCCAGAGGTGGCGGCCAAGCTCGGTCCAGTTGGAGGGGAAGTGAAAATCGGACCCCACCGAAATATAGAGATCGTGCTCCCTGGCCCACTGGCCGAGATTCGCCCGCTCCTGTGGGCTCTGCTGGGGCAGGGAGACCTCCATGGCATCCCCCCCGACGGCCTTGAAGGCCACCAGCAGCCGCTTGATCCACTTGGCGGTGAGATTGTAGCGGCTCGGGTGGGCCAGCACCGCCAGCCCGCCTGCGGCGTGGATGGCCTCGATGGCCTCCCCCATCCCGGGCCACTCGGCGGGCACATAGCCCTTGTTGCCCCGGCTCAGGTACTTCTTGAACACCTTCTGCATATTGTCGGCCACCCCGCGCGCCACCAACACCCGGGCAAAGTGGGCCCGGGTCACGGCGGCGTCACCGGCAAGCTGCTTGGCCTCTTCATAGGTACCCGGGATGAGGCACTTCTCCAGACGACGCCCGATCTCCTCGGCGCGCGCCTCCCGGCGAGCCCGCTGCCCTGCCAGAAAGGCGAGCAACTGGGGATTTTTCTCGTCCACCCCGAGGGCCACGATGTGGATCTCGTGATGCTCCCACCCGGTGGAGATCTCCACCCCGCTCACCAGGCGCAGTGGCAGCTGGTCAGCCGAGATGGTCTGGCGCACCTCCTCAAGCCCGTCGAGGGTATCATGGTCAGTGACCGCTAACACCTCCACCCCTTTTTCGGCGGCGCGGCGCACCAGGTCGGCGGGGCTCAGCACCCCGTCCGAGGCGGTGGTGTGGCAATGAAGATCGAATCTCATCGGCGTGTTTCGCTCTTGTTTGGGACCTGCCTGGAAAAGGCCGGCAAAAAAGCGACTTGACTTGGCCGCGGCTTTATCGTTTTCTGTAGGCACTTCATTGCAAACATCTTTTTACAGGACTCAATCTCATGCAAGCGACTTCCATCCTGACCATCTGGTGGTGGCACACTCCCTGACATGCGGGCGTGTGGTCGTTGCTGTACCTGTAATCTGACAGCAAGTTAAGAACCCAAAGAAAAAGCCCGCTGACCCCAGCGGGCTTTTTTATTATCCGGCAAATGGACCTGTGATGAAACCGACAATTCAGAGAAGCACACTGACATGGCGATGGCGAACTCGCTGACGTGACCCGAACCCGACCCATTTTCAAGAGAGACAGCGCCATGACCATCGGTGACACACAACACATGCAAGGGAAGGCATTATGACAGGCAACAAGACCCGTTTGCCCCTGGGCGAATTCGATACCATCCGGCTCAATGCCCCCTATGTGACAGACCCCCTGGCACTCTATACCCGACTCTGCCAGGACAGACCCAACAACCTGCTGCTCGAATCGGTGGAGATCGACTCCAAGGCCGGCACCCAGAGCCTGCTGCTGGTGGACGCCTGCCTGCGCATCGAGTGCCGCGGCCGCACCGTGCAGGTGCGCCCCCTCGGCGACAACGGCGCCGCCCTGCTGAGCCTGCTGGAGCAGCGCCTGCCCGCCGTCATCACCCAGACCCGGGTGGCGGACGAGCTGCACCTCGACTTCCCGGCGTCCGATCGGGAGCTTGACGAAGACAGCCGCCTCAAGGGCAGCAGCGTGCTGGACGTGCTGCGCACCCTGCAGCGGGAGCTGCAATGCCCGCAGGGCAAAGAGGCCCTCTTCATGGCGGGCAGCTTCGCCTACGACCTCATCGCCTCCTTTGAAGACTTGCCCGAGGTGCCAGAGGGGAGCAACGACTGCCCTGACTACTGCTTCTATGTGGCCGAGACCCTGATCACCATCGATCACATCAAGCAGAGCACCCAGTTGCTGGCCTGCCTGTTCGGCGGCGACGAGGATGAGCAGCTGGACGCGCGCTACGCCCGCCTGACCGCTCGCCTCGAATCCTTCAAACAGGCCTGTCAGCAGCCGCTGCCTGCGCCACAGGGCACGGCGCCGCTGACCGGCGCCCTGGCCGTCGACAAGGGGGACAAGCAGTTCTGTGCCGAGGTCGAGAAGCTCAAGGGTTTCATCCGCCGTGGTGACATCTTCCAGGTGGTGCCGTCCCGCAGCTTCTCCCTCCCCTGCCCGGATCCCGTCGCCGCCTATCGCCGCCTCAAGCAGACCAACCCCAGCCCCTACATGTTCTACGTGCAGGACGAGGGCTTCACCCTGTTTGGCGCCTCCCCCGAGAGCGCGGTCAAGTTCTGCGCCAACAGCCGCCAGGTGGAGATGTACCCCATCGCCGGCACCCGCCGCCGCGGCCTCAACCCGGACGGCAGCATCAACCTGGATCTGGACGGCCGCATCGAGCTGGAGCTGCGCCAGGACGAGAAAGAGGTGGCCGAGCACCTGATGCTGGTGGATCTGGGCCGCAACGACATCGCCCGCATCTCCGCCCCCGGTACCCGCTACGTCAAGGATCTGCTGAAAGTGGATCGCTACAGCCACGTCATGCACCTGGTCTCCCGGGTGGTGGGCACCCTTCGCGCCGACCTTGACGCCCTGCACGCCTACCAGGCCTGCATGAACATGGGCACCCTGACCGGTGCCCCCAAGCTGCGCGCCAGCGAGCTCATCCGCATGGTGGAAGGCAAGCGTCGCGGCAGCTACGGCGGCGCCGTGGGTTACCTGAACGGCGCAGGGGAAATGGACACCTGCATCGTCATCCGCTCCGCCTTCGTGAAAGAGGGGGTCGCCCATGTCCAGGCCGGCGCCGGGGTGGTCTATGACTCCAAACCCCAGGCCGAGGCAGACGAGACCCGCGCCAAGGCGGCGGCCGTGCTGGCCGCCATCGCTGCCAGCCATGGCACCTCCCTGCAGGCCCTCAGCGCCCAGCAGGAACAACACAAGGACGTGAGCCATGACTAACATCTTCCTGCTCGACAACTTCGATTCATTTACCTACAACCTCGTCGACCAGTTCCGCACCCTGGGCTACCCGGTGCGCATCTACCGCAACAGCCTGCTGGCGAGCCGCATCATGCAGGAGATCGACGCCTGCGAAGGGGACGCCGTGCTGGTGCTCTCCCCGGGGCCGGGCGCCCCCCATGAGGCGGGCTGCCTCATCGATCTCATCAAGCTGGCCCGGGGCCGGGTGCCCATCCTCGGCATCTGCCTCGGTCATCAGGCCCTGTGCGAAGCCTACGGCGGCACCGTCGGGGCGGCGGGGGAAATCGTCCACGGCAAGCGCTCGCTGATTGAGCACAACGGTCATGGCGCCTTCGCGGGGCTGCCGAGCCCCTTGCCGGTGGCCCGCTACCACTCTCTGGTGGCCACCTATGTGCCACAAGAGTTGCAGGTGATTGCCCACTATCAGGGCATGCCCATGGCCATCGAGCAGCGTGACGAGCGGGTGCTGGGCTTCCAGTTCCACCCGGAATCCATCATGACCAGCGAAGGGGCCCGCCTGCTCACCCAGGCCCTCGCCCATGTCACCCGTCCAGAAAGCCACGTGCGGTAAGGAAGAGACCATGCATCAACATCTCAACACCCTCTATCAGGGTCAGTCTCTCACCCGCGACGCCGCCCGCGACGCCTTCGGCCAGGTGGTTCGTGGTGAAGTGGATCCCATCGTGCTCGCGAGCCTTTTGACCGCCCTCAAGATCAAGGGGGAGACCCCGGAGGAGATCGCCGGCGCCGCCGAGGCGCTGTTGGCCGAGGCCCGTCCCTTCCCGCGCCCGGACTATGCCTTCTGCGACATCGTCGGCACCGGAGGGGACGGCCTCAACACCATCAACGTCTCCACCACCTCGGCCCTGGTGGCCGCCGCCTGCGGCCTGAAAGTGGCCAAGCACGGCAACCGCTCGGTCTCGAGCAAGTCGGGCTCCAGCGATCTGCTGGACAAGATGGGGATCAAGCTCGACATGAGCCCGGCCCAGGCCCGCCACTGCCTGGACGAGCTCGGCGTCTGCTTCCTGTTCGCCCCCCAATACCACGCCGGGGTGCGCCACGCCATGCCGGTGCGCCAGGCCCTCAAGACCCGCACCCTGTTCAACGTGCTGGGGCCGCTTATCAACCCCGCCCGCCCCAGCTTCCAGCTGATGGGGGTCTATGCCCCCGAGCTGGTGCGCCCCATCGCCGAAACCCTGCTGGCACTGGGGCTGAAAACCGGTATGGTGGTACACGGCGCCGGGCTCGATGAAGTGGCCATTCACGGCCCGACCCAGGTGGCGGAGATCCGCGACGGCGAAATTCGCGAGTACTTGCTCACCCCGGCGGACTTTGGCCTCGAGACCTACCCGGTCAGCGCCATCCAGGGCGGTGAGCCCGAAGAGAACCGCACCATCACCGCCGCCATTCTGGAAGGGCGTGGCAGCCCGGCCCACAACGCCGCCATTGCCGCCAACGTGGCGCCGCTCCTGGTGATGGCGGGCAAGGCCCCGGACTTCAAGCAGGCAGCCGCCCGGGTGCTGGCGGTGCTGGCGAGCGGCCAGGCGGCGGAACTTGCAGCACGGCTCGCCACCCTGAGCCACCAGGAGGCATGATGTCAGCCACCACAGCGTGTCCCAAGGGCACTCACCCAGAACGCCCGACGGGCAACAGCCAGCTTCGCAAGGATAACGAGATGTCAGACGTCATTGCTCCCCACGCCTTTCTGAACATGGCGTCCATCAGCCAGACCATCCTCGGCAAAATCGTGGCGGCCAAGCAGGAGTGGGTCGCCGCCCGCAAGGAGAGCCAGCCCCTGGAGAGCTTCCAGAGTGAACTGGTGCCCAGCGATCGGGACTTCGAGGGGGATCTGCGCAAAGGCTCTACCCGCTTTATTCTGGAGTGCAAGAAGGCCTCCCCCTCCAAGGGCTTGATCCGCGATGACTTCAGCCCGGAGGCCATCGCCGACATCTACGGCAACTACGCCACCGCCATCTCGGTGCTGACGGACGAGAAGTTCTTCCAGGGGGATTTCGCCTTTTTGCCGCGCGTACGGGGCCGTGTCCAGCAGCCGGTGCTCTGCAAGGACTTCATGATTGACCCCTATCAGGTCTATCTGGCCCGCCACTATCAGGCGGACGCCATCCTCTTGATGCTCTCGGTGCTCACCGACGAGGGGTATAAGGCCCTGTTTGCGGTCGCCAAGGAGCTGGGCCTCGGGGTGCTGACCGAGGTGAGCAACGAGGAGGAGCTGACCCGCGCCATCGCCCTGGGAGCCCCTGTGATTGGCATCAACAACCGGGATCTGCGGGATTTGAGCGTCGATCTCGCCCGCACCCAGCAACTGGCGGCCAGGATCCCGGGGGATCGGGTGGTGATCAGCGAATCCGGCATCAACCACCGCGCCCAGGTGGCGGATCTGCGCCACCACGCCAAGGGCTTCCTGGTGGGCTCCTCCCTGATGGCGGAACCGGATCTGGAGGCCGCGGTGCGCAAGCTCGTGCTCGGCCAGAACAAGGTGTGCGGCCTGACCCGCCCCGAGGACGCCGCCGCCGCCCATCAGGCGGGGGCCGTGTTCGGCGGCCTCATCTTCGTGGCGAAAAGCCCGCGCTACGTGGACATTCCCGCCGCCCGCGCCGTGATGGCGGGTGCGCCGCTCTCTTACGTCGGGGTGTTTCGCAATGCCCAGCCCGCCACCATCGCCAAGACGGTGGATGCGCTGGGGCTCGCCGCCGTGCAACTGCACGGGGATGAAGACGCCGCCTATATCGAGACCCTGCGCCCCCTGCTGCCGGCGGGCTGCCAGATCTGGAAGGCCGTCGGAGTCACAAGCGGCGAGCCGCTGCCTGCCCTCGACTACCCAGCGGATCGCCTGCTGCTCGATACCAAAGTCGGCAGCCAGAGCGGCGGCACCGGTCAGGCGTTCGACTGGGCCCTGCTGGCCGGTCTCGACAAGAGCAGACTGATGCTGGCGGGGGGCCTCAACCCCGACAACGCCCTCGAGGCCGCCCAGGTGGGCTGTTTGGGCCTTGATTTCAACTCCGGGGTGGAGAGCGCCCCGGGCCAGAAGGATGCGCACAAGCTGGCGGCCGCCTTCGCCGCCCTGCGCCAACTGTAAGCGCACCGCGCCGCCACTGAATTGCTGTGTCGTATTTGATGTTCCGTTTTCGACTCAAGGTATAAGGAAGAAGCCATGACCCTGCTCAACCCGTTTTTTAGTGAATTTCGCCGATGACATGTATGTGCCCCAGACATACATCCCAGAGCATCACTGTGCATCCCTGATTTAACAGCAGAAACAAGGAATTTAATCATGACCCTGCTCAACCCGTTTTTTGGTGAATTTGGCGGCATGTATGTGCCCCAGATCCTCATCCCCGCCCTGCTCCAGCTGGAGAAGGCTTTTGTCGATGCCAAGGATGATCCGGCTTTCGTCGCCGAGTTTCAGTCCCTGCTCACCGAGTACGCCGGGCGCCCGACCCCGCTCACCCTCACCCGCAATTTGACCAAGGGCACCAAGACCCGCCTCTACCTGAAACGCGAAGATCTGCTGCACGGCGGCGCCCACAAGACCAACCAGGTGCTGGGCCAGGCCCTGCTGGCCAAGCGCATGGGCAAGCACGAGATCATCGCCGAGACCGGCGCCGGTCAGCATGGCGTTGCTACTGCGCTGGCCTGCGCCCTGCTCGGCCTCAAGTGCCGGGTCTACATGGGGGACAAGGACTGCGAACGCCAGAAGCCCAACGTCTTCCGCATGAAGCTGATGGGGGCCACCGTGATCCCGGTACACTCCGGCTCCGCCACGCTGAAGGATGCCTGCAACGAGGCGCTGCGCGACTGGGCAGCCAACTATGAAACCGCCCACTACCTGCTCGGCACTGCCGCCGGCCCCCACCCCTTCCCCACTATCGTGCGGGAGTTCCAGAAGATGATCGGGGAAGAGGCCAAGGCCCAGTGCTTCGAGAAGGAGGAGCGCCTGCCCGATGCGGTGATCGCCTGCGTCGGCGGCGGGTCGAACGCCATCGGCATGTTCGCGGACTTTATCGACAACCCTGAAGTACGCCTGATCGGCGTCGAACCAGGCGGTCACGGCATCGAGAGCGGCGAGCACGGCGCACCGCTCGGCCACGGCAGCAAGGGGGTCTTCTTCGGCATGCACTCCTACCTGATGCAGGACAGCCAGGGCCAGATCCAGGAGTCCTACTCCGTCTCGGCGGGGCTGGACTTCCCCTCCGTCGGCCCCCAGCACGCCCACCTGGCCGCCATCGGCCGCGCCGAGTACCCCTCGGTGACCGACAAGGAGGCGCTGGACGCCTTCCAGGAGCTGGCCAAATCCGAAGGCATCATCCCGGCGCTGGAGTCCTCCCACGCCCTGGCCCACGCCCTCAAGATGGCCCGCAGTGAACCGGAAAAAGAGCAGGTGCTCATCGTCAACCTCTCCGGCCGTGGCGACAAAGACATCTTCACCGTTGCCGACATCTTTGAAAAAGAAGGAACCTTGTCATGAACCGTTACGCACAACTCTTCTCCCGTCTGGACAAGGCCAATCAGGGCGCCTTCGTGCCCTTCGTGATGCTGGGTGACCCCACCCCCGAATTGTCGCTGGCCATCGTCGATGCGCTGGTCGCAGGGGGCGCCGACGCCCTCGAACTCGGTATTCCCTTCTCCGATCCGGTGGCGGACGGCCCCACCATTCAGGGTGCCGCCCTGCGTGCCTTTGCCAGCCACACCACTCCGGACGACTGCTTCGGCCTGCTCGCCCGCATCCGCGCCAAGTACCCGGAGCTGCCCATTGGCCTCCTGGTCTACGCGAACCTGGTCTATGTGCGCCACATCGGCGGCTTCTACGAGAAGTGCCAGCAGGCGGGGGTGGACTCCGTGCTGGTCGCCGACGTGCCGGTGCAGATGTGCGAGCCCTACAAGGCGGCCGCCGACAAGTTCGGCATCGACAGCATCTTTATCGCTCCCCCCAACGGTGACACCGAGACGCTCAAGGCCGTGGCGGAGCTGGGCTCCGGTTACACCTATCTGGTGAGCCGCGCCGGTGTCACCGGTGCCGAGACCAAGGCCGGCATGCCGGTGGAGGGGCTGATCAACACCCTGCGCGAGTTCAACGCCCCCCCCGCCCTGCTCGGCTTTGGCATCAGCGAACCGGCCCAGGTGCGTGACGCCATCAAGGCTGGCGCTGCCGGCGCCATCTCCGGCTCCGCCGTGGTGAAGATCATCGAGACCCACCACCAGAACCCGGAGCATATGCTCACCCGTCTGAAGGAGTTTGTGGAAGGGATGAAGGCCGCGACCAATCGATAAGGGGTGGCATGGGTCACATGCCATTGACCGTGAATGGTCCGGCTGCGTATCCGCCTTACGCATAGCGGCCATCGTTGCATCGCCGCATCAAAGGGAGCCTGACCGGCTCCCTTTCTCTTTGTCCCCTCTCCCTCTGGGAGAGGGTTAGGGTGAGGGGAGTCAGGGTTCCCCGAAGGTTAACGATGTGATGGGAGGCCGTAGGTTCGAATAGCGCATCGTATTCGGACGTTCGCGATCCGGGCGGAGTTACTCCGAACGCCAGAGCCAGCGGTGAGGCGTTTGATGCGGCTACGCCGCATGGGACACGAGGGCTCTGCCCTCGACAGGGTTTCGCCCGCCCTTCGGGCCTGGGCGAGTGACTTTGGAAAGACCCAAAGTCACCAAAAGTCTTCTCCCCCGCTTATTCGCCCGACTGACGTCGGGTACCTTCGGCTCACCCTCTTGTCCAACGGCACGCACCGATGGGCCGTCCATGGCCCAGCGCCGCTCGCTCGGCATCCTGCCTCGCGGCCTGGACAAGAGGGCTCGCCTCAGCGAATAAGAAGGGGATCAAGACAAGACAATGCCAACCCTCGGCTACCGAACAAGCATCCTCTTCCCTTGGGAGAGGGTTGGGGTGAGGGGAATGCCCATCCCCTTTGCCAACCAACAGCCCACTTAAAAGCAGCAGCTAATCACTAATTGGTTGAACCAGCTCCGGTTTCTATCAAACTCCTCTTTCCATGTCTCAATCCGGCCCCTTAAGATAGCAAACTGTAGTGGTCAACTAAATCCGGACACTTGGTTAGGCCGATCTTCGGCTTTGGCGGGCGGCATCCCGTCATTGTGTTGATGTGGACGCCGCCAGTTGTAGTAATCCATTAGGTAATAACTGATATCCCGCTTTGCTTCCCGCTGGCTCATGTATCCCGTTGCCGGGAGCCACTCTGACTTCAGGCTTCTGAACAACCGCTCCATCGGGGAGTTATCCCAGCAGTTGCCACGACGACTCATGCTCTGGGTCATGCGATAGCGCCACAGTCGTTGCCGAAATGCCCGGCTGACGTATTGGCTGCCCTGGTCGGAGTGAAACAGCACGCCTGATGGACACCCCCTCTGCCGATAGGCCATCTCCAGCGCTTTGATTGCCAATTCTGCATCAGGCTTGTCAGACATTGCCCAGCCCACGACCCGTCGGGTATGCAGGTCGAGCACTGCGGCCAGGTAATGCCAACGACCACCGGCCCAGATATAGGTGATATCACCACACCACACCTGATTGGGTTGTGGGACATCAAATTCGCGGGCCAGCAGATTAGGAATGTCCGGTCGCTCAGACCGTGCAACCTTATAACGGTGTGCGCCCGGCTGCTTGGATGCCAGCCCGGCTTCCTTCATCAGGTTACGTACTTTTAATCGACCAATCTGATACCCCCAGCTCCCGCATCATCGACATCAAGGCGCGGCTGCCTGCCGAGCCCCGGCTCTCTTTGAACAACCGGCGCAACTCACTGCGCTGTTGCATGCGCTCACGGTTAATCACTCGCCTGCGAGCCAGATAATCGTAAAAACAGGACGTGGGAACATCGAAAGCGCAGCAGACCAGTGTGATGGGGGCTTGCTCCCTTAATCGGTCTATCAGCGCGTACGTGTGAACTCGTCCGCCATCAAGAGAGCAGTAGCCTTTTTTAGTATGTCCTTTTCGCGCTCGAGCTGGTTGATACGGGCTTCCAGCTCCTGGATTTTCTGTTGCTCCGGAGTCAGCGCTTTGCTGATAGGAGTGGTGCCAGTTCGTTCGGATTGCAGTTGCTGAACCCAGCGGCGAAGTACGGTTTCACCAACATCCAGTGAACGGCTGGCTTCTGGGACAGAATATCCCTGGTTGAGCACCAAGGATGCGGCTTCGAGTTTGAATTCAGCAGTAAATGAGCGACGTACTCTTGTCATTGAACACCTCAGGTCAAGGTGGCGACTGTACCACCTAAAATGGTGTCCGGGATGATTAGACCACTACATCGAGAAACAGACGGATGATAAGGATTCCTTTAAGGCAGTCAGTGAACAGCTTGAATCTCTTCAAGATCTAGTTCGCAAGATACGAATCACTCATACCAGCACTACGCCCGTTCGCGTTGCTGTTAGCGACTCGGGAACGCTATTGACCGAATCGAGAGCTCTTCTAAACGCGGGCCACCCTCTCGCAGCGCTTCTCCAAGGTGGTGTGGCTTTCGAGCACGCGTTGCGTGCTTTTGCCCGGCACTTTAAAGGTGATGAAACCGCTCGAGCCCCTCTGCATGAGCTAATAAAGCGTATTGCTCCGCAGGAAATGGCGGGTGAACTGCACGCACTTCGAATGCTGAGAAATCGTCTGACGCACATTTCAGAGTCAGAGCTGTCAGATCTTCCGGACGCTGAAAGGGTGCTAGCTGGGTACGAGTGGGCTGTAGAAACGCTTACGAATCTAGTGAGGAGCGACAGTGCTGCCTAACCAAGCGTTTAACTGGACAATTTACAGCGGGGCATTTTCTTCGTAAATTGTGCGCCCCGCTGTAAACCACTGCGCCCGCAAGCGGGCTCCATTTTGCCAGTAAACTAGGCGTTATATTCCAAGGAGAGCGTGTGACAATAGAGGATAAAAAATACACATCAATAATAAGCATTGTTACGGCTATAGGAGCTTTTTCAGTTGCGGGAATTTCAATCTATTGCGGTTATGATTTATTTCGGCTAGGTGTTGAAACTAAAGTAGCAATATCTGCCAGTTCAGCTTCTGAAAGTATTGAATTATATGCTATCACACCGGGTATTTCTTTCTTAGTCTTCGGCGTTTACATATCAAGAAAGGCGCTCAATACCCTAATTGGTAGTAAAGGGATAATTGACCATTTTTTTGAATGGTTAAACAAATCAAAAATATAACAAGCCGCGTCATCGCGTCATTCGTGGCCTGCGTCCCCTGCGACGCTCACAAGTTCGCGCGTATACGTTGGGCGTTAGCTGTACAAGGAGTATTGAATGAAATGGTGGGAAAAAACCGTTGAGTATTACTTTATTAGGAAATTCATTCCTGATGAGATGATCCTATCTCCCCTAGATGGAGAGCAAGAAAAAGCTGGAGACACATTTCTCTCTAGTAATGAAAAGTGGGTCATTTTAGAGTTTAAAAAAGACTTCAAATCTTTGTCTTCTGAAAAGAAAAAATATAAGGACTATGATTTGGCAGTGACTGAACTATCCCCAAGTGATAGCCATCACTTCTTAATTTATGGCCAAATTACAAATGGAAAATTTGGCCTCGGAGGTAAAACGTATTTTTCAAATAGTCCTGTATCGAAAATCAGTGATATATTCAACGCAGGTAAAGAAAAGGAAGAGTTTATCTCCTACCTTGAAAGACTTATTGCGCATAAGTCAAAAGTTGATGAATCAAGTGGCGGCTCCATCGGTAGTTATTCTTTCGTTGCCGGTATCAGCAAAGACAAGAAAATTACAAGCTGTATGAATCTATATGAGTTTGGTTTGGATCATGGCTTAAAGCTAGAGCCAAAACCTGAGATAAAGAGACAAGTAAAGCACGAGCACAGTGGTCCATCTATGGGCAGGTAGCACAGCTAACAAGCGCAGTCACTGGGACAAAGCTGCAGCTGCGCTCCAACTTTGCCCGTGTGTACAGATCTAGTTATCACCTGACACCGGCCTCAAACCGGTGTCTTGTTTACGCTACTTTAGTGCGCACTTTCTTCGGTATCAATTTCAGACC